>NZ_JBEYSO010000009.1:101479-305188 GCF_040642675.1 Micromonospora sp. NPDC047738 | reverse complement strand
CGGTCCGTTGGTGCGTGTCCCTCCGGACGCTTTCCCGCTCGGCTGTGGGGCCGGGTGGGGGAGGGTGCCCTGCGTCGCCTGGGCGCGGGGCGTGGGGTGCGGGGCCGGGTGGGGCCGGTCTTCGACCGGTCCCTCCGGCTGGTCTTGGAGGTGCTGGGGGTGATGACGGCTGCGGCTTCGAGTTCGTCGACGACCGTGCGGATCGCCATGGCGCCGGTGGTCTTGTCGATGACGGTCTTGCCCTGGTGGGTGAGGCCGCGGGCGGCGATGCGCCGCCAGGCGCCGTGGTCGCGGTCGCCCTGCCAGCGGCAGGACTGGTTGGGGCAGATGGCCCACTTCCATCCCGGTGTGGTGGGCCGGTCGGGGGCTTTACGGTGCTGCAGCGGGGTCAAACATTGCGGACAGTGCTTGGACGTGTTCCGGGCGGGAACGGTGACCACGGCGATCCCGTGCTCGGCGGCGAGGTGCCGCATCCGATCGCTGATCTTTCCGCGGACCTGCTGGGACAGACGCGTGTTCAGGCTGTGCCCCATGCCCCGCGCTTCCATCGACCGCAGGTCTTCCAGATAGATGACGGACGCCCGGGCGGCGATCGCCTGGTCCACCGTCCAGCGGGCGGCAGCCCACGCGAGCGCATCGTTGAGGTTGGATCGGCGGGTGGACACGTGGCGGATCTCGCCGGCCAGCACCTCACGTTTCGCCCTCAGATGCTCGTCCGGGCGGCCGCCGAGCAGCCGCGCGTACTGGTCGGCCTTCGCATGCAGCCGTTCTGACAGGCGTCGGAGCCGGTGCTGCTTGGCGAGGATGCCGGCGGCCCGGAACTGTCCACCAGCCCCCAACGCCGTGATCCGCCCATCCTCTCCCAGTCGTAGGGCTCCGGCGCTGAGGAGGGTGTTGAGGCCCCAATCCACACCGACCGCCACCGTGTGGCCGGTGCGCGCGGCTTTCGGCACCGGGTGCGTGTATGCAACATCGGCACGCACCTGCCCGCCGGTTATTCGGAGGGTGGGCAGGTGCAGCAACGCCGAGGCAGGAACCGTGGACGGCAGCCTGATCGGGCAGGCGACCCACGTCCAGTCCCGATACGTCTGCGGATCCGGACGGGTGGGCAACTGCAGCCGCAGCAGCGCCCTGCCCGGGTCGGTGTCGCTGCGCTCGATCGTGGCCTGCTGCCGATCACACGCGGCCAACAGCAACATCCGCCCGATCCTCGGGACGCCTTCCAACTCGAACACGTCCACCGGCAGCCGGCCGTTGGCCTTGGCGAACGTGACGGCCTGCCGGGTACGGCCCTTGATGACGCTGGATGGCAGATACTCGCCGCCGGGGATCGAGGCCCGCACCTGATCCCACTCCGCGGGCGTGCGCTTACGCGGATCAGCCGGCCACGTCGCCAGGACCCCGCCGGTCACATCGGCGCGCCACTTCACCGAACGAAGCGCACGCCCCGCCTGCTCCTGCGCCATCCGCACGATCCGATCATTGACCCTCACACCCCCAGGCGGGGCGACCGTCCACCCCAGGCGCCGCAGCGCCATCCACGCGTTCGACGGCAAACCGCCGCCCACCCGCATCCACCCCGGAAGCCAACACCCCCACATCCACGCTGTTCCAATGCTCACCGACCAGCGCGGCCACCATGCCCGCCACCAGGCCGGCACACCACCCGACCCGCTGCGCCAGCACCGCCTGAGACAGGACCTCGCCGGTTGCCTCGTCCACCCCCACGCGCAGCACAGCACGGGCACACGCGGTGCGGGCCGTCTCACCCTCGGCCAGCCGCAGCTTCCCGCTCACCGACCCAACGCCTCAACACCGATCCACAAAAACCGGCCCTCACCGCCGGCCCTCACCGCCGGCCCACGCCACCGGAACCCTCCCCGAGCCAACCCAAACGTGATGCGCCACGGGGTGAACACCGACACGCTTCCCGGCCTTGGAAAGCCGAAAACGTCCCACACAGGCCAATCTATGATCACTGATCATCGATAATCAAATCGGTTAGCCTCGATCGAACAAGCCGGTGTTGCATCCACCGCTGGCCGCACTCGGTCAGGTTGTGCAGTACTACGTGAAGGGCGTACGGAGCTTCATTGAACAGCAAGTCGGCGTGTCCATGCTGGCCATCGTGTTCGCTTTCGTGCTGGTGTGGCTTGCTGTCAACCTTCGACATTGGCCGGTGGCTACCCGCGTCGCCGGTGTGTTCATCGCGCTGGGCGCTGCTTTGAACGGCCTGGCCATCGCGCTCAACGGTCGGATGCCTTACGAACCCGCCGTGGCCGCCGCAGTGGGGGCCTGCGCCCGGGCCTGGCGACACCCAAACGAATCTGCCGACGCCAACACACGGTTGCCGTTCCTCGGCGACACTATCCCGATCGCACCCCTGCACAAGGTCATCAGCCCTGGCGATGTCCTGATCAGCGGCGGCGCCTGCGCGATGGTCGTGCTGGCCATGTGTCGCCACCGGCGGGGACAATCTGTTCCGTCACAGACCGAGGGGGTGAATCATGACTCTGGCTGTCAACTGGCGGCGCGTCATGCTGGCGATGTTCACGCTCGCATCGCTGGCACTGCTGCTCTACACGGTGGGCGCACCGCTGACGGAGGGAAGCTAGACGCTCGCCGGCTGGAGCACATCTGGGAGGTGGCCCAGCCGGCGCGCTTCTCTGCGTTCACCCGGAAGCCAGCTGAGGCAGCACGCGAACCACGTGCCGGACCGGGCGGGACGTGCGGTAGTCAGCCGGCCGACGCGTCGGCCCGCCGTACCACTTCGGCAGCGGTGCGGACCACGGCCCGGTCCAGCAGTCGGCCGTCGGCGTCGGTCGCCACACCGGAGCCACGACGTTCTGCCCGCTCCATCGCCTCCAGGACCGCCCGGGCGGACGCCAACTCGGCGGCGGTGGGGGCGAACACGTCGTTGATGACCGCGAGTTGTCCGGGGTGGATGGCGGTGCGGGCCCGGAAGCCCTGCCGGAGCAGGGCCCGGGTCGTCTGCTCCAGCCGGGCTGCATCGCGCAGCGTTGTCTCGACGGGCCCCACGGGAGGGGTGATCCCGGCTGCGGCCGAGGCGACGACGACCTGCGAGCGGATTGGGCCGAACTCCGCCCGGTCCGCCCCCGGCTGCAGCCCGAGCTCACCGGCCAGGTCCGCCTCGCCGATGCCGAGTCGGAGCACGCGTGGCGCGGCGGCCACCTGCGCCGCGGTGAGCACCCCTCGGGCGGTCTCGATCAGCGCCACCACCTGGAAGGTCGGCGCACCCGGGCCGAGCCGCCGCTCGGCCCGGGTGAGCGCCGCGTCGACCTCATGGAGCAGGTTCGGTTCGGCCTTGGGCACCCAGATACCCACCGCCGCCGCGGAGAGGACGGCGATGTCCGCCTCGATCTGGTCACTGTTGATCCTGACCCACAGGCCAGGCCCGTTCCGCGGGGCGGCGGCGAGGAACGCGCCGACCGTCTCACGGGCCTGCTCCTTGCGGGCCGCGATCACCGCGTCCTCGAGGTCGAGTACGAGCGCGTCGGCGCCCCGCCCGGGGGCCTTGTCCAGCAGGTCCGCCCGGTCGCCGGGCACGTACAGATAACTGCGCGCCACCGTCTGCACTCCTCGCCTCCCTACCGCTGCGGCCGGGAGATGTACCGGCCGTGCGGCTCGCCGGCGACCTTGCCGTCGACGAGCACCTGCTCGCCGCGGACGAAGGTGTCGGTCACCTTGGCGGTCAGCTCGAAGCCCTCGAACGGCGTGTACTCCTGGGTCGACTCGGAGTCCTCGGCCCGAACCGTCCAGGTCACGTCCGGGTCCACCAGGCAGATGTCCGCGTCGTAGCCCTCGGCGATCGCGCCCTTGTGGTGCAGACCGAAGCGGCGGGCCGGGTTCCACGAGGTCAGCTCGGCCACCCGCTGGTACGACAGGCCGCGCCGGCTGCCCTCGGTGACCAGGCCGGGCAGCAGGTACTCGGCGCCGCCGAAGCCGGACTTCGCCACGAAGATGTCGTCGCGCGGTTCACCGAATTTCACCTCGTCCCGGCAGCAGGCGTGGTCGCTGACCACCCAGTCGATCTTGCCGTCCAGGACGTACTCCCAGAGTGCCTCGACGTCCTCGCGGGGGCGCAGCGGTGGGTTGACCTTGCCGCCGAGCCCGTGCGCGGTGCTGATGTCGGCCAGCAGGTGCCCGATTGTGACCTCCCGGCGGAAGTCGATGTGCGGGAACGCCTGTGCCATTCGCAGCGCCGCGTCAACGGCCTTGTACGAGGACAGGTGCAGCAGGTTGATCTTCGGCAGCCCGGTCTCGTGCGCCAGGTACGACGCGATCGACACGGCCAGCCCCTCCGAGTGCGGTGGCCGGGAGGCGTGATAGGCCTCCAGCCCTTGCAGCCTGCCCTCCTGCTCGACCTGCCTGGTGTAGGCGCTCATGATCTCGGCGGTCTCGCAGTGCAGCGACAGCGAGATGTCGTCGGCCAGCTCAGGGAACTGTTCACGGGCCGCCTGCACTCCCCGCATGACGAACTCGAAGTGGGCGTAGTCGTACCGCTCACCCTCCGGGATCATCAGGAATGAGTTCTGGTCGGCGGAGCGGCCGTGCAGCCCGTGGCTGCCGTAGAACATGAAGATCTTGAACGAGGTGACCCCGTGCTCCGCCACCAACTGCGGGATCTCGTTGATGTGCTCGCGCATCATCGGGGCCAGGTGGAAACCGTAGTCGATGTATGAGCGGCCCTCGGCGGCGGCGAGGACGTCCGGGAAGAAGTCGTCGTACCGGCCGCCGCGGTTGAGGTAGTACTGCCCGGTGCGCATGTAGTTCAGTGCGGTGGTCACGCCGCCCTGCACCGAGGCGCGGCTCTCCGACACGGTGTCCTCGCCCAGCGGGTTGTAGATGCCCCAGTGCTGGTGGGCGTCGACCACCCCGGGGAAGGCGAGCCGCCCCCCACCGTCGACCGCCCGGGCGGCCTCGCTCACCTCGATGTGTGGGGCGATTCGGCTGATCCGGCCGTCGGTGACAGCGACGTCCAGCAGCTCGGGTTCGGGCCGGTCGTGCCGGACGACGCGAATGTTGGTCAGCAGCAGGTCGAAGGTCGTCATGGGGGTGCTCCTCGTTGTCGGTTCAGCGGCTCGGCGCCACCGGCGCGGCGTCGGTGGCCCTCTCACACGTGATCAAGCTGGTCAGCTGCCGGACGTCGGGGGCCTGGTCCAGCCGGTGGACCTCCTCCTCGATCTGGGCGGCGATCTGCGCCGGCAGCCCGGCTGCGGTGTTGTGGTGGAACTTCACCGCCAGTTCAGCCTCGCTGAGCGGGCGTTGCGGCCCGCCGCGGTTGGCCAGGACCGCCTCGGTCCACTCCCGTCCGTCGCGGGTGACCACCCGCAGTACCGCTGGGAACTGGTTGGGGAAGATGGCGTCGCACCGTTCGTCGGGCACCACCTCGACCTTTGCCATCAGGGCCCGGCGGACCGGCTCACGGGCCAGGTCGTCGGTGAAGTCGGCCAGCCCGACGCCGAGCCCGCCGCCCCCGCACAGTCCGGCGGCGACCGCGTACGGGCCGCTGAACTGCGCCTCGTAGCCGGTCTGCGGGGCGCGCTTGCGTTCGATGGGTTGCCCGATGGTGCGGATCACCGGCGACGGCACGCCGAGTGTGATCGAGTCGATCTGGTCGATCGGCAGCCCCCGCTCCCGCAGCGCGATCGCCGCGTCGATCGCGGCGTGGGTGAAGTGGTTGGCCGGGTACGGCTTGAAGAAGATGCCGGGCACCGCCCAGTCGGTGTCGAGCCCTCGGACGACCTCGTCGGCGTCGAACTCGCCGCGCAGGAACGCCTGGAAGAAGCCGAACCGTCCCTCCAGCACCGTCGGTGGGCCGGTCACGCCGTGCCGGGCCAGCAGTGCCGCGCTGACCGCCGAATGCGCCGCCCAGCCACAGTGGATCCGTTTGACCGTGCCGCCGTTGCGGTTGGACTCGATCAGCCCGGCGGCCATCGAGGCGGCCACCCCGAGGGCGTCCAGGGTGCTGCCGGCGTCCAGCCTCAGCAGCCGGGCTGCGGCGACCGCTCCGCCGAGCGTCCCGCAGATCGAGGTGGCGTGCTGGCCGTGCTCGAAGAAGACCGAATTGCCGACGGTCCGGTCGTAGCCGGCCATGCCGAGGCGTACACACACCTCCAGGCCGACGGCGATGGCGGCGACCGTTTCTCGGCCGGACGCGCCGGCCAGTTCGGCGGCGGCGAGGGCGGCCGGCACCACCGACGCGCTGGGGTGCAGCACCGACGGCAGGTGCGTGTCGTCGTAGTCGAGGGAGTGCGCCAGCACGCCGTTGGCGAACGCCGCCAGCGCCGCGGGCACCCGCTCCGCCAGGCCGACCACCGAGGCCTGGCCCCGGCCGCCCTGCTCGGTGACGTACGCCAGGGCCGCCTGACTGGTCGGCAGCGGGTACGCCGCCACGCAGAGCCCGATGATGTCCAGCACCCGGGCGCGGACGCTGGCGACCACCTCGTCGGGGAGTGCGTCGGCGGGTGTGTCGGCGGCGAAGGCGGCCAGGCGCTGGCCCAGGGTGGGCTCAGTCACGGCTGATCACCGCCAGTGGACGCACCGGTGAGCCGGTGGCACCGTACAGCGGCAGCGGCGACATGATGAAGGTGAACTCGTACACCTCGTCGCGGGCGAGTTCCTCCAGCGCCAGCGTCTCGATCAGGTAGATGCCGTGTTCCACCAGGAGGATGCGGTGCGCCGGCAGCACGCTGTGTCCCTTGCCAGGCGGCAGGCACTCGAAGGCGATGGTGTCGGCTCCGGCGGCGTGTACCCGGCGTTCGGCCAGCCAGGTGGCACCGTCCGCGCCGATCCCGGGCACCCCGGACTCCTTCCCGATGTAGCGGGTGCGGTCCTCGTGGTCGAACAGCCGCCCCCAGCCGCTGCGGATGAGCACGACGTCGCCCGGTCCCACCGACGTGCCCTGCCGGCACACCGCGGCGTCGAGGTCGGCGTCCGTGATCTCGTAGCCGGCCGAGCAGCTCTCCTGCGCCAGCGCGCCCGGGATGTCGAGCAGGACGCCCCGGCGGACCATCGGCGCGACGGTGTGCACGCCCAACTCGTGGAACCGGCCGCCGACCTGCGCGGCGGTGGCGTCCACCCCGCCGTGCATCCGGCCGTTGTGGGACACGTGCGCGAGGGCATCGACGTGCGTGCCGACGTGGGTGCCCATCACCAGCAGGTCGTTGGCGGCGGAGCCGCCGTCGGGCCGGACCGTGTCGCCGTGCCGGCGCGGCAGGGTGATCCAGAACGGCGGGTGGTTCGGTGACTGCGGCATGCCGACGGTGAGCGGCCGGCCCAGGTCGTAGATCGTGACGCCGGCCTGCACGGCGTCGAGCAGGCTGTCGGCGGTTCTGGCAGTGGTGGCCACGGGGGTTCCTCGCGTTTCGGCTGTCATCGCGGCGTCGTCAGGCGACGATGTCGCGGGCTTTCAGGTCGGCGATCTCGGTCGGGTCGCAGCCGAGCTCGTCGACGAGCAGGGCGTCGGTGTCGGCACCGGGATCGCGGCCGGTGAACCGGATCCGGCCCGGGGTCTCCGACATCCGCCACATCACGTTGTGCATCCGCATCGGACCGAGGTCGGGGTCGTCGGCCACGGTGATCATCTCGGTGGCTTGGACGTGCGGATCCTCGACAATGTCCTTGGCGCTGTAGATCGGGGCGACGGCGGCGCCGACCTCGGCGAACGCCTGGGTCACCTCGTCGCGGGTGCGCTCACCGATCCAGGCGCCGACGTAGGCGTCGAGCTCGTCGGCGTGCGCCACCCGCCCGACGCCGGTACGGAACCAGGGCTCGTCGATCACCTCGGGGTGCCCGACCAACCGGAGGACCCGCTCGGCGATGGCCTGGGCGCTGGTGGACACGGCCACCCACGAACCGTCCTTGGTCCGATACGTGTTGCGGGGCGCGTTGTTGGTGGACCGGTTGCCCTGCCGCTGTTCCACCACCCCGAGCTGGTCGTAGACGGTGGGACCGGGACCGACGGCGGTCATGATCGGTTCCAGCAGGCTCATGTCGATGACCTGGCCCCGGCCGGAGCGTTCCCGGTGCCACAACGCCATCATCACCGCTGACGAGGTGGCGATCCCGCAGATGCTGTCAGCCAGCCCGAACGCGGGCAGCGTGGGCGGCCCGTCGGCGGTGCCGGTGAGGTGGGCGAAGCCGCTCATCGCCTCGGCCAGAGTGCCGAAGCCGGCGCGAGAGGCGTACGGCCCGGCCTGGCCGAAGCCGGTGATCCGGGCGATCACCAGACCGGGGTTGACCTGGTGCAGCCGTTCGGGGCCGATGCCCCACCGCTCCAGCGTGCCCGGGCGGAAGTTCTCCACCAGCACGTCGGCCCTGGCGGCTAGGCGCAGCAGCAGCGCCGCCCCCTCCGGCGCGGAGAGGCTCAGGCCGATCAGCCGCTTGTTGCGGGAGATCTCCTTCCACCACAGGGGATGGCCGTCCTTGGACTTGCCGTGCCCACGCATGCTGTCACCCATCGTCGGGTGCTCGATCTTGATCACCTCGGCGCCGAAGTCGCCGAGGATCTGACAGCACAGGGGCCCGGCGAGGATTGTCGAGACGTCCAGGACCCGCAGACCTGTCAGCGGTCCGTTGCTCACCCGTTCCACCTCCCCAGTCATCGCTCGGTTCAGCGGAAGACCATTCCGCCGAGCAGAAAATTTCGGTCGTACCTACTGGGTCAACGCCGTGCCGGTCGGCCTTCAACCGGCTCACCCGCGCGCTGCGCGGGCGCCCGGAAACCCAGCTCGGCGGAGATCTCCGCCGCCGCCGCGGCGACCAGGGCGCCGTGCCCGGCGCACACCTCGGGCGTGAACCGGTTCTGCGGTCCGCACAGCGAGATCGATCCGAACACCTGACCGGTGGAGTAGCGCACCGCCGCCGCCACGCTTCCCGCACCGCTCTGCCGCTCGCCCATGCTCACCGCGTACCCCTGGCGGCGGATCCGAGCCAGCTCGGCCCGCAGCCGCACCGGTGAGGTGATGGTGGACGGGGTGACCGCCTCCAGCGGCTGGTTGTCCAGATAGTCCTCGGCCTCCGCGTCGGACAGCGCGGCGAGGATGGCCTTGGACGACGACCCGGAGTGCAGCGGATGGCTGGTGCCCAGCGACACCGACATCCGCACCTCGTGCGGCGAGAGCACCTGGTCGATGTAGACCCGGTACCAGCCCTGCCGCACCGACAAGGTGGCCGTCTCACCACTGGTGCGCACCAGCCGGACCAGATACCGCCGGGCGATGTCCGGCACGTCCATGGCGCGCAGCGCGGCCAGCCCCACCGTCAGCGCGCCGGCGCCGAGCCGGTACCGCTTGGTCTCCTCGTCGAAGCTGAGGAACTCGTCGGCCACCAGCTCCTTGAGGATCCGGTGCGCGACCGCCTTCGGCAGCCCCAGCTCCCGGGCGATCGTCGACACGCCGAGGGTCTCCGGCGCCCGGGCGGCGATGATGTTGATGACATCAAGGGCACGTCCGAGGCCCGACCGGGTCCGGCTGGCGTCATTGTCAATGACGGGTGTCGTGGTCATCCTCAGTCCTTACTGTCGACGTAGGTGGGCGGGCAGCGCCGGGCGTCAGGTGGGTGCGACAGGTGTGCCGGCCGGCAGACCCTCGACCTGCCGGGGTCGTTCCACCGCGATGACCAGCGCCACCGAGGCGAGTACGACCACCCCGGCAACCACCTGCCGGCCGGTCAGCCTTTCATTCAGCATCATCATGCCGAGCAGCACCGCCACCACCGGATTGACGTACGCGTAGGTGGCGGCCAATTGCAGCGGCGCGTTTCGCAGCAACCAGGTGTAGACGCTGAACCCCACGACGGTGCAGACCACCATCAGATAGGCCCAAGCCAGCCAGGAGCGGCCGGTCACCTCCGCCAGCCGCAACCGCCCCGCCTCGCCGCTGACCACGCTCGCCACCGCCACCGCCACCCCGCCGACCAGCATCTGCCACCCGGTGCCGACCAGATGGTCCGCCGGCGACCTCAGCCGCTGTGCCAGCGTCGAGCCCAGCGCCCACACCATCGTGGAGAGCACCACCAGCAGCATCCCGCCGAGGTGCCACTGCCCGGTCGGCGCCGCGAACAGCAGCGCCAGGCCGGCCACCCCGCCCAGTACGCCAACCGCCGCCAGCGACGACGGCCGCGGCCCGACGCCCAACCGGAGCACCAGCACCCACAGCGGCATGCCGGCCACCAGCAGCGAGGCCAGTCCAGTCGGGACGTACTGCTGACCCAGGGCCAGCAGCGCGCTGCCCGCCCCGACCATCAGCAGTCCACTGGCCACCACCCCGCCCCACTCGCCCCGCGCCGGCCGCAGCCCGACCCGTCCCCGCCGCGACGCCGCCACCGCGAACAGCAGCAGCGCCGCGGCCAGGAACCGCGCCGAGGTGCACACCATCGGAGGCAGGCTCTCCAGGGCCACCCGGTTGCCCAGGTAGGTCGAGCCCCAGAGCAGGTAGATCGCCGCGAGCCCGACGGCCAGCGCCACGGGGCCGGCAGGCCGCGGCGATGCCGCCACCGGCCTCGCCGTGGCGACACGGGACAGGTCAGCGGTGTCCATCGACCTGGATCGTCACCGGAGTGTTGCCCCGCAGGGCGTTCGAGTACGGGCACAGCTGGTCCGCCAGCGCCACCGCGCGCTCCAGGTCCGCCTGGGGGCACTCCGGCGCCGACACCTCCAGCACCACCGCGATGGCGTACCGGCCCGCATCGGTCTGCCCGAGGGAGACTGAGGCGGTGACCGTGGTCGGCCCCGGTTTCGCCCCCACCTGGCGGGCGGCGATGGCCAGCGCGCTGTCGAAGCAGGCCGCGTAACCGGCGGCGAAGAGTTCCTCGGGATCGGTGCCCGCCGCGTCCGGGCCCCGCTGGGCCGGCCGGGTGAGGTCGACCCGTAGCGACCCGGTCAACGACCGCGCCGCCCCGCCCCGCCCGCCCGACACCCGCACCGCCGCGGTGTAGATGACGTTCGCCGGGACCGCCGTCGCGGCCTCGGCCGGTGTCCCGATGCTCATGCCGGCCGCCCTTCCAGGTCCGCCTGCACCTGCGCGGCCACTGCGTCGGCGAACGCCTCCGGCTGCTCGTCGGCGACGAAGTCCGTCCCGCCGGGGATGGTGACCAGCGGCGCGTGCGGCAGCGCGGCCCGCACCTGCGGCGTCATCCGGTCGAGCAGGTCGTCGGCTCCGTGCAGCAGCACGATGGGCAGCGCGTCCAACGCCGCGGTGTCCACGTGATGGTCGAAGACCGCCCGGTACGCCGTGGCGTAGTCCGGTCCGGTCAACAGGTACTCGGTGACCTGCCGGTTCGCCTCCTCCGGGGTCAGTCTCGGGTAGAGGCCGTACACCCGGTCCCAGATCACCCGCAGGTGCCCGCCGTCACGCGCCGGGAGGTAACCCGGGGCGTACGACCGCTTCTTCTCCGCCCGCTCCTGCTCGTCGTAGAGCGGGATACCCTGCAGGATCAGCCGGTGTACCCGCTGCGGGGCGCGCATCATCGCCTCGGCCCCGATGATCGCGCCGGTGTGCTGCCCGAGCAGGTGCAGCCGGGGCAGTCCGAGGGCGTCGGCGATCTGCCACACGGCGTCGGCGTATTCGGGAATGGACCAGGGGCGTGGCGGCGGGTCGGACATCCCGAACCCCGGCGTGTCCAGGGCGACGACCCGCAGGCCCCGCCGGGCCAGGGGCTCGACGACCGCGTCGTAGGTCGCCGAGGACAGCGGGGACTGGTGGAGGATCAGCAGTACCGGCCGGTCGGGGTCGCCGCCGTGGCGGTAGTGCACCTGTCCCCACGGCAGGTCGACGTATGCCCGGCGGGCCACCCCGCGCGCCCGGCTCACTTCGCCACCGCCATGGCCGCCATGATCTCGATGACGTGCTTGATGCCGGCGCGGTAGTCGTCCAGCCGGATGTGCTCGTTGGGGCCGTCCACCCCGGAATCGGCCCGGGACACGCCGATCCCGACGATCGGGCGGTCGGCGAGCACCCCCTGGTTGCCGATCCACTGGGTGTACGGCTCGACCACCGGCTCCGTCCCGTACACCCGGCGGGCCGCGTCGGCGACCAGCGCGACGAACGGATCGCGATGGTCGGTGATGTTGGGCTGGCTGGTGGCCATGACCTCGATGCGCAGGTCACCGAAGCCGGTCGCCGCCAGGTGGTCCCGGAGGCAGCCCAGCACCCGCTCCGGGTCTTGGCCCGGGACCAGCCGGATCTCCAGCTTCGCCGACGCGGTCGACGGGATGCCCAGCGTCACGTCGTCGCGCATGTCGCCGCCGGCAAAACCGGCGACGGTCAGCGTCGGCACGGTACGGATGGCCAGCGCCGCCTGCCGGTCGTCGAGGTCCCCGGTGAACCGCTCGACCTCGGCCCGCTTGCGGAGGAAGTCCCCGTCGAACGCCACATTCGCCAGCAGTTCCCGTTCCGCCTCGGTCGGCGGGCGGGCGTCGTCGGCGAAGCCGGGGATCGTCACCGTACCGTCAGGGCGCTGCAACTGGGCCAGGGCGGCGGCCAGCCGGGCCGTGGCGGCGGGCAGCAGCGCGGTGTTCTGGCTGGTCAGGTCCCGGGGCAGGGTCTGCGCGGTGAGCCGCAGGTAGAGCACGCCCTTCTCGCTGAGCTTGAGCAGCAGCCGGTCGTCGCCGTCGAGCCAGGAGTTCTCCCACAGCGCCGCGTCGCTGGCCAGCCGGCGGGCGTGCGCCCGCACGAAGGAGCCGAGGCCGGGGCTGTGCAGCCACTTCTTGCCCTCGAAGATGATCCTGCTGGTGACCGGCGGGGTGAGGCCGGCCAGCCGCCAGGCCGCCACCGCGTGGATCCGGGACATGACGACGCCCTTGTCGTCGGCCACGCCGCGGGCGTAGAGCCGCCCGTCGTGGATCTCCGCCGCGTACGGCGGGCTGATCCAGTCGGCGTCGTCCCCGGCCGGCTCGACCTCCACGTCGTAGTGGGTGAAGTGCAGCAGGGCCGCCTCGCCGTCCCCGGGCA
The DNA here is from genome assembly GCF_040642675.1 of Micromonospora sp. NPDC047738. NCBI lineage: Bacteria > Bacillati > Actinomycetota > Actinomycetes > Micromonosporales > Micromonosporaceae > Micromonospora > Micromonospora sp. NPDC047738. The sequence continues at coordinate 292,214 of NZ_JBEYSO010000009.1, read as the reverse complement.
CCTCGGCGAGCACGTACGGGTAGGACTGCTCCCAGGGGATTATCTCGGCGCTGCCGCCCCAGCGGCGTACCGAGCCGGCGATGAACTCGGCCGTGGCCGCCATCTGCTCCGGCTCCTGCCGGCGACTGCGGATGCGGCACAGCTGCTGTAACTCCTCGACGAACTCGTCGAAGTGCGCGTCGACCGCCGCCAGGGCGGCTGCGGTGTCAGGGTGTGGCATGCGGGTTCCTCACACAGGGGTGGCAGGGGCTCAGTGGATGGTGACGCCGCCGTCGACGAAGATCGTCTGGCCGGTGATCATGGCGGCGGCGTCGCTCAGCAGGTAGGCGACCGCGTTGGCGACGTCCTGCGGCTCGGCCATCCGACCCAACGGGATGGTGGCCATCTTGTCCGCCAGGTACGCCGGGTCGCCGCGTAGGTCGGAGGTCATGTCGGTGGGCACGATGGTCGGTCCGACCGCGTTGACCCGGATGTGGTCCGGTGCCCATTCGAGGGCCAGCACCCGCGCCATGTGCATGACGCCGGCCTTGCTCACGCAGTAGCCCAGCGTGTTCAGCACCGCGATGTGCCCGTTGGTGGAGCCGATGTTCACCACCGCGCCGCGCGCGTCCCGCAGGGCCGGGTACGCGGCCTGGCACATCCGGAACGTACCGGTCAGGTTGACGTCGACGACGGTGGTGAAGTCCTCCTCGGACATCGTCGCCGCCGGCCCGCGGCGGACCACGCCGGCGTTGTTGACCAGGAGGTCCAGGCGGCCGTGCCGGTCCAGGACCGCCGCGACCAGGCCGGCGCAGGACCGCGCCGACCGCACGTCCACCAGGTGCCGGGTGTGCGTCCCGCCGGACAGTTCGCTGTCCCAGTCGTCGAGGACGTCGGCGCGGGCCACCGTGGCCCCACGCTCGGCGAGGGTGGCGGCGATGCGGGCGCCGATGCCGCGTGCCGCACCGGTGACCACGGCCACCCGGCCGTCGAACCGGTTCGGGTCACTGCTCATGGCCTGCTCCACGTTTTCCCGGGCCGGTCACCGGCCGGGCGGGCGGACGCCCGGCCCGACCGGTGCCGCGCGCCCGTGACGACGGTCCCGTCCACGGTCGTCACGCGCCGATCACCTTGGTCTCCTCGGCCCAGAAGGCCACCCGCTTCTGCACCAGCCGGATGACGAAGTGGGCCAGCAGACCCATCACCGACAGGACCACCAGTACGGCGAACATGCCCGCGATGTCGAAGTTGTAGTTCGTCTGGAGCAGTAGGTAGCCGAGGCCTTCCTTGGCGCCGATGAACTCACCGACGACCGCGCCGAGGATGGCGAAGACGATGCCGATGTCCAGGCCGGCGAAGATGAACGGCAGTGCGCTGGGCAGCCGTACCATCCGGAAGATCTGCGTCTTGCTCGCCCCGAACACCGTCAGCATCTGGATCTTGTCGGCGTCGGCCGCCCGTAGCCCCTCGATGACGTTGACCAGCATCGGGAAGAACGAGATCACCGCCGCCATGACCACCTTGCTGGTCAGGCCGAAGCCGAACCAGACCACGAACAGCGGGGCCAGGGCGACCTTCGGCACGGTCTGGAAGGCCACGATGTAGGGCATCAGGGTGGCCTCGACGACCTTGACCTGGGAGATGAAGGTGCCCAGCAGCACCGCGGCCCCCACGCCGATGACGAACCCGACCAGCGCTTCCTGGCTGGTCACCCGGAAGTGACCCCAGAACTGGTCGTCGCCGAGCTGCCGCCACAGGGAGTCGACCACCTGCGAGGGTCGGGGCAGGACGTACTCGTCGACACCGATCAGCTGGATGCCGTACTCCCACAGCAGCACGACCACGACGAAGACCGCCGGGACCAGCCAGAGTTGCGGCTTCTCCCGGAAGTCCAGGCGGCGCCGGGCGGCGCCGGTGGCCGCCGACGTCGGTGGCTCGGCCGGCTTGTCGACCAGGTTGGTTGTTGCCATGGCTGCCTCCTCGTCAGTCGATTACGCCGGCGGCGTTGAAGTGTCGGCGGATCCGGTCCACGTAGGTCCCGGCCCGGTCGGAGGACATGACGCTGAGGTCACGGGGCCGGTCCAGGTCGATCGGCATGATCTCGGCGATCCGGCCCGGTCGGGGGCTGAGAACGACCACCCGGTCGGAAAGGAAGACCGCCTCCGGGATGGAGTGCGTGACCAGCACGATCGTCTGCCCGCTCTCCTGCCAGATCCGCAGCAGTTCGACGTTCATGTACTCGCGGGTCATCGCGTCGAGCGCGCCGAACGGCTCGTCCATCAGCAGCACCGCCGGGTCGTGCACCAGCGCCCGGCAGATACCGGCCCGCTGCTGCATACCGCCGCTGAGCTCGTGCGGGTACTTACGCTCGAATCCGTTCAGGCCCACCATGTCCAACAGTTGCTGGGCGCGTTCCCGGTGCCGGCGGGGATCCAGCTTCTGGATCTCCGCCGGCACCATCACGTTGTCGAAGATGGTGCGCCAGGGCAGCAGGGTCGGTGCCTGGAACACCATCCCGACCTCGGGAAGGGGCTTCGTGACGTCCCGCCCGGCGATCCGCACGGTCCCCCCGGTCTTCGGGCTCAGCCCGGCGAGGATCTTCAGCAATGTGGTCTTGCCGCATCCGGACGGTCCCACGACCGAGATGAACTCGCCGCGGCGTGCGGTCAGGTTGATGTCGCTGAGCGCCTGGGTCGGGGCCGACTTGCGGGGCCGGTACTCCTTGTCCAGCCCGGCGATCTCGATCCAGGAACTCTCCGACACCGATGCCGGGGTCTGCGTCGCGCGGGCCGCCGCCTTGATGGCCATCGAAATCCCTTCCGCTACCGCTAGCTGACGGTGTAGTGGGCGGCCTTGTCGAGCACCGCCGCCTTGTCGAAGTTGTTGGCACCGGAGAGCAGGCTCGGGTCCCACAGCTTCTTCAGGTCGACCTCGCCGGTGATCTGGCCGGCCTCCTTGGTGTACGCCTGGGTCTTCGCCCACTCCTGGTCGCTGATCGCGCCCCAGTCGGCGAACTGCTCCGGCGTGCCGCTGGCCGGGGTGGCCGTCTTCAGCCAGGCCGTCAGACTCTTGGTGTCGGCAGCCAGCCGCTCGTCGACGGTCTTGCCGGCCAGGATCTGCGGGAACACCTTGTAACCGATCCGCATGGCGGCTTCCGGGTTCTTCGCCGAGAAGAGCATCGCCTTGTACCCCGCGCGCAGGAACCGCGTGTACACGTCCCGCTTGTCGGCGAAGTCGCGCGCCCCGACGCTGAAGGTCAGCGAGCGGATGCCGGTGAAGATGTCCGGGTTGGTCAGGTACTTCAGCTGGATGCCCGAGTTCTCGATCACCGCGTACGCCTGGGTGTAGAGCGCCAGCATGTCAACCTTGCCGTCGTTGAGCGCGGCGGCGGCCGGCGCCCCGACACCCACCGGCAGCAACTCGACGTCCTTGGCCGGGTCCAGCCCGGCCGCCCGGACGTAGGCGCGGGCGTACGGGGCGGAGCCGGAGGCCAGGCTGATCACACCGATCTTCTTGCCGCGCAGGTCGGCGCCGCCGGCGATGGTGCTGTCCGGCTTGACCGCCATCACCCAGGGCCAGTTCTGCACCAGGCCGCCGATCGCCTTGATCGGGACGTTCTTCTCCGCGGCGCCGAGCACCGAGCCGGAATCGGCGGCGGTGATGTCGGCGCTGCCCGAGGCGACCGCCTGCAGCGCGGCGACCGAACCGTCGGCGTTGATGGTGTCGATGGTCAGCTTCTCGTCGGCGAAGTAGCCGAGCTCCTTGGCGACCGCGTATACGGCCACCTCCTCCTTGGGGCCGATCACCGCGGAGGCGATCGCCATCGTCACCTTGGCCTCCTTGGTCCCGCCGCCGGCCGTGAACCCCTCATCGGAGCCACCGCCGCATGCGGACAGGACCAGCGCGGCGGCCAGTGCCGCCGGCAGCAAACCCCACGTGCGTTTCATCTCCAACACCTCGTCATCAGTCGGAAGGTCCGGCCGGCCGCCGATGGCGGCGACCGTCAATCAGGTGTTCAGCAGCGAGGCGGCGATCGCCAGGTCGTTGTAGACGTGCTGCTCGACGATCAGCCCGTCGTCGAGGACGAACACGTCCGCATAGCGGATGCCGTCGAACGGGCTGCCGTCGTGCCACTGCCCGTACAGCCGCCCGAGTGAGGTCACCGAGATCCGTCCCTCGGCGTCGCCCACCAGGTACCGGTCGCGGTGTTTGCGGACCCACCGGTAGGTCCCGGTCGACGCGGCCGCCATCTGCTTCAGGGAGGAGTACTCCCGGCCGGCGGGGAAGACCAGCCGCGCTCCCGGCGCGAGGAACCGGCCGGCCTCGTCGAGGTTGCGGTCCTCGCACAGCTGCAGGTAGTGGTCGACCAGTCGGACCCCGTCGTGGATACCCATCAGCCGGTCTTGCCGCTCAGCGCCGCCTCCCACTGGTCCCGCAGCGGGTGCTCGGCGGGACCGTGCTCGGTGAGGATCCGCATCAGTCGGGCCAGCAGCTCGTCCCGTTCGCGGTCGAGGACCTGCTGCTCCTCCTGCCCGGCCACGAAACCGTCGACGGCGCCCGCGCCGAGGATGTTCCCGCGGACCAGCAACGCCTCCACGACGCGCAACCGCTGCCGGGTCACGTGCAGCTCGGTGGAGAGCTGCAACAGCAGGTCGAGCAGCTTGCCGACCTTGGGGTCTCCGAAGTAGTCGAACTCGGTGCTCATCACGCCTCCGGCTTGGTCGCGGCCAGTACGGCCCAGGGGAAGTGCCACTCCGAACGGTCGCCCCAGCCCTGCGGCTGGACACCGCTTCGGCGCTCGTCGAACGGGGTCCAGGACACGTCGGTGAGACCGGCCTCGGTGCACACCGCGATCAGGTCGGAGCCGAACAGGGCCCGGAAGAAGGGCTCGTTGTTCCGCTCGGCGTGCTCATAGATGGTGGCGTCGCGCAGCGGGTCGCCGGTGAGCATGAACTCCAGGAACCGCAGCGAGCCGCCCGGCTTGAGCAGGCGGGCCGCCTCCTCGATCGTTTCGCGGATCGCGTCGGCCGGCATCTCGTGCAGCACCATTGTCCCGGTGACGACGTCGCAGCTGTCGGCCTCGAAGCCGGTCGCCCGGCCGTCGACCTGGCGGTAGTCGACGGCCAGCCCGGCCGCCTCCGCCTCGGCGTGGGCGAGCCGCAGCCCAGGGGCGGCCAGGTCGACGCCGATCACCTGCGCCGTCGGGTACCGGCCCACCAGCGGGCGGGTGCTCTTGCCGAACCCGCAGCCGATGTCGACCACCCGCGTCGCCGCCGGCAGCTCCGGCAGCGCGGTCTCGGTGAACAGCTTGTGGAACTTGTAGCCGTCGTTGTCGCGCAGCATGACGATGCGCGCCCCGAACTCGTACACATACGCCGACATGTCGTCGGAGAAGAAGCTCCCCGGCTGGATGTGGATGTCGTAATCGGTGTACCAGTCCGGAAGGTCCAGCTCCGGGTCCAGCTCGAGGGAGCCCGCGGGCTGCTCGGGCAGCGCCTTCATCTGGTCGGCCAGCTCATCGCGGCGGCTCAGCACCGCGTCGCCGGCGAGCTTCCACAACATCTTCTGCTGGACCCGCTCCAGGTGGCTGAACCACGGGTACAGCGGGAGGCCGCGCAGCACCTGCCCGGCGTCAGCGACTGTCGTCGCCGGCGAGCCGGTGGCGCCGTATTCCTGGCGCAGCGCGGGGTAGACGGTGTCCGCCCAGCGCTTGCGCAGACTGAGGACGAAATCCACGGCGGAACGCTCATCCAAGGTGAGGCGCTCCTCGACATCGAACATGCCTTGTCTCCTCTTCGGACTGTGGTGGGGGACGGTCGACCAGGGCGGGCCGGGCGACCGGGTGGACGGGTCAGTGAGCGTGCAGCACCCGCTGCGCGGAGGCGGTGTCGTAGCTGCCAAGGAATGCGCCCGCCAACCGCCCCTCGTAGACGGCCTCGAAGGCGGTCCGGGGGGCGTTGGCGTCGCCGACGAGGTGGACTCGCGGACCGTCGGGCAGTGCGTCGAGCTGTCGGTACAGCTCGTCGTCGGCGAGCGCCGAGCCGGCATCGACCACCGCGGTGACCTCGTCGAGGCGGAGGTCGTCGCCGGCGAGCGGGCCGGTGAGGGTGACCGCCGAAGCGCCAGCCCCGCGGACGGCCCGTAGTGGATGGGCCACGACGCCCAGGTCCGCGAAGCGTTTGAGCAGCGCCAGCCGCGAGTACGTCGTGATCCGGGCGCTCAACCCGGCGGTGGGGGAGACCAGGTGGACGCGGGCTCCCCGCCGGGCGAGGTTCTCCGCGATCGAGGCCGCCGCCCAGGTGCCCTCGTCGTCGAGAACCACCACGGCGCCGGAGGGCCGGAAGGCCGGATCGGCCAGGCGGTCGACCGCCTGCCAGAGGTCGATCACCGGTGGGCCGTCCGGCAGCGACCGGCGGGCGGGGCGGGACCCGGTCGCCAGGATGACGTCCTGGTAGTCGCCGGCCAGCACCTCCTCAACACTGATCCGGCGGCCGAGCCGCACCTGCACACCGGCGGCCCGCACGTCGCGCGCCAGGTCCTGGGTGAGTAGGCCGAACCGCTGCCGTCCGGGCACCCGCGCGGCCAGCTCCACCTGGCCGCCGAGCCGCTCGCGTGCCTCGACCAGGGTCACCTGGTGCCCGGCCCGCCGGGCGGCGATCGCGGCCTCCAGACCGGCGGGACCACCGCCGACCACGAGGACCCGGCGGATACCGGCCGGCCCGGGCAGCTCCGGCCAGGCCTGCGACCATTCCCGCTCGGCGCCGACCTCCGGGTTGACCACGCAGGAGATCGGCAGGCTCGCCTCCAACCGGCCGATGCACCCCTGGTTGCAGGCCAGGCAGGCGCGTGTCTGGTGCTGGCGGCCCTCGGCCGCCTTGCGCACCAGGTGCGGGTCGGCGATGTGCGGGCGGGCCAGCCCGACCAGGTCGGCCTCGCCGGCGGCGATCAGCTCGGCCGCCTCGGGCAGGCTGTCGAGCCGACACACCGCCAGCACCGGCAGGTCGGGGAACTCTCGCTTGAACAACGCGGCGTGGTGCCGGAACGGGGCGTGGCCGAAGGTCATGTCGGCGATCTGCGTCGCCAGCGTGTAGCTGCCGTGATAGGCGGAGTGGCTGACGTGCACGTATGCCAGCGGGAAGTCGGCGCGCAGCTTGCCGACGATCTCCAGCACCGCCGCCGGGTCGAGCCCGCCGGGCAGGAACTCGTCGGCGCTGACCCGCAGTCCGACGGGCAACTCGGGAGCGGCGGCCAGCACGGCCGTCAGCACCTCCCGGGTCAACCGCATTCGGTTGTCGAGGCTGCCGCCGTACTCGTCCGCGCGCGTGTTGGTGTGCGGTGAGAGGAATTGCTGGAGCAGGTGGCCGTGTCCGGCATGCACCTCCAGCCCGTCGAAGCCGGCCTGCCGCATCCGCCGGGCCGCTGCGGCGAACGCGTGGACGATCACCGCGATGTCCCGACGTCCCATGGCATGCGGTACGTGGGCGCCGGCCGCCCAGGGCACCGGGGACGACGACCAGGCGGCGGTACGGGTGGCATCCCCGTTGGCCTGCCGCCCGGCATGCATGATCTGGGCGAAAATGTGCGCGCCGTGTGCGTGGACCGCCTCGGCCGTCGCTGCGTACGCCGGGATCGACGAGTCGTCGAAGCTGCCGAGGCTGATGCTGCGGCCCGCGCTGGTCGGGTGGACCCGGATCGCCTCGGTGATGATCAGGCCGACGCCGCCGCTGGCGCGCTCCTCGTGGTATGCGACGAGTCGCTGCGTGGGCACGTTGTCCCGGCCGAAGTTGGTGGTGTGTCCGGGGACGAAGACCCGGTTGCGGAGCTGGACGGAGCCGAGCTGAACTGAGGAGAGGAGGGTACGGAGCTTGTCATCAGGCATGCTCGGCCTTCCTGTTCGGGCCGTGCTCGGCTTGGCCGAGGAGTGTTCGGGTGAACCGTACGCCGTTCGATTGAGTGGAACGGTAGGACTGGCGTTCGTGGCCGTCAATGGGCTACCGACAAGTAACATCCGGGATCGAAACCCGGCTGACCTGCTGTTCTGCCCAGCCGAACGGTCGACAGAGACGTTGATCTATCAGCCGGTCCGGTCGTACCCGCCGGCCGCGCACGCCTGCCCGACCATCCCGCCGCACGCTGTCGGGCCGACTCCGACGCTGGGTTGACCGCCGGACGGTGCGGGTAAGGCGGCGGTTCAACTGGCTCTCACGCCAATGCCCGACCAAGCGGCGTTGCGAGCTGGCCAAGGGCGGTTCCCTGTGGGGGAGGCGACCGTTTGGATCTTGTGCGGCAGCAGCGCGCCAGGCGTGTAGCGTCCTGGTCGAATGACGCAGGGAGGCTGGAGGCGTAGAAATGGCGGCCTATGACGTCATCGTCGTGGGGCTCGGCGGGATGGGCAGCAGCGCCGCCTACCACCTGGCCGCGCGGGGGCAGCGTGTGCTTGGTCTGGAGCAGTTCGGGCCGGCGCACGACCGCGGGTCCAGCCACGGCGGCTCGCGCATCACCCGGCAGTCGTACTTCGAGGATCCGGCCTATGTGCCGCTCCTGCTTCGAGCGTACGAGCTGTGGGACAAGCTGGAACGCGATGCCGGACGGGAGATCATCTCGCTCACCGGCGGTGTGTTTGTCGGCCGGCCGGAGAGCCACACCTTCGCCGGCAGTCTGCGCGCTTCGCGCGAGTGGGACCTGCCGCACGAGATCCTCGACGCAAGGGAGCTACGTCGCCGCTTCCCGACCTTCAGTCCCCGGGATGAGGAGGTGGCGCTCTTCGAGGCCAAGGCCGGCTTCGTTCGCCCCGAGGCGACCGTGGCCGCTCACCTCGAGCTGGCCGGACGGGACGGCGCCGACCTCCGCTACAACGAGCCGGTGCGGCGATGGCAGGCGCTGCCCGACGGCGGCGTGCGAGTGACGACCGAGGGGGGTTTCTACACAGCTGGCCGGCTCGTCGTCTGCCCCGGGGCGTGGGCCCCGGCACTCCTCGCCGACCTCGGTGTGCCGTTCAGCGTCGAGCGGCAGGTCATGTACTGGTTCCAGCCGGAGACCGGGGTGGGCCCCTTCCAACCCGGGCGGCATCCCATCTACATCCACGAGGACGGCGCCGGCACGCAGATCTACGGCTTCCCGGCCATCGACGGGCCCGACGGCGGTGCCAAGGTGGCGTTCTTCCGGCGCGGTCAGGTCTGCACCCCGGAGACCATCGATCGGCAGGTGCACCCGGAGGAGATCCAGGACATGCGGGAACACCTGGCCGGAGTCCTGCCCGCCCTTCCGGGGCGATTGCTGCGGGCGGCGACCTGCATGTACACCAACACGCTCGACCAGCACTTCGTGATCGCGACGCACCCGGAGCACCCGCAGGTCACGGTGGCCTGCGGGTTCTCCGGTCACGGCTTCAAGTTCGTCCCGGTCGTCGGCGAGATCCTCGCCGACCTGGCGACGAGCGGCTCGACGTTCCACCCCATCAGCCTGTTCGACCCGCGACGCGACTTCCAAGGTCACAGCTGAACCGGCCGAGGCATCGCGTCACCCATCTGTGAGCCACGCGGTAACGCATCGTTCGGAGTCGGACGCCGGGTGCTGGGCGCGTCTGTTCCCAACATCCGCAGGGTCCGTCAGATCGGTTCGACGGGCAGCCACAGCTCGCAGGTCGCGGTGCTGAAGTCGTCCGCGCGCTCGAGGATCGCGACGATCGAGGGCCCTGGCCGCAGACGCCACGGGTTGGAGGGGAACCACTCCGTCGCGGTCGCGGCCCAGGTCTTCTGCAGGGCCTGCGGATGGGGTCCGGCGGTGCGGAAGACCGCCCACCTGCCGGCCGGTACCTCGATGGTGTCGAGGTCGTCGGGGGCCGGCTTGTCCCGGGAGACAGCGACCCCGTGCAGGTAGGTCAGCTCGCTGCCCTCCGTGCCGTCGGGGTCGAGGTCGTCGCAGACCTGCAGCAGGCCTCCCGGCTCGGTGTCGCCGAGGGCCTTCAGCCGCAGGTGCGCCTCTGGCGGCAGTGCCGTGATGTGCTGCTGGATGTGCGGGTTGATGCCCTGATGGATCAGCGGAACCCGGGCTGCGTGTCCGGCGAGCCGGAATGCGGGGCGGTCGACGATGCGGGTGTCCATGGGGATGCTCCCTTCGACGGTCAGGCGGAACCTGAGCTGCGGTTGTGTGCGAAGGGGGCCTCCGTCGCGGCGAACGTCACCGGGGCCGGCGCCGTGTACCGCCCGGAACGCACGTCCGAACGCCTCGGTCGAGCCGTATCCGTGCCGGACGGCGATGCTCAGCAGATCGTCCTCGCCTCGGACGACGTCGGCAGCGGCGACGGTCATGCGGCGCCGGCGCACGTACTCCGACAGCGGCATGCCGGCCAACGACGAGAACATCCGCCGCAGGTGGTATTCGGTCGTGCCGACCGCCCTGGCCAATCCGTTGACGTCGAACTCCTCGGTGAGGTGCTCTTCGACAAGGTCGACAAGCCGGTTGAGTGCCGAGATCACGAGGCCTCCCTTCGACGTCAAGCCTGGCCGAAGGACCCCGGTCCCGCCCGACCGTTGCGGTCCGATCCGATCATGTACCTGGACCGCCGCGGTGCCAACGCATTACCGGTCAGGACGCTCCGCTCAGCAGCGGCTTGCAGGTTCCGGTGAGGGAATGGCGCGCCGGCTGTCGACCTGTGCGGATCGCCGTGAGATCGCGGGGGGTACGGCAGTTGTGCCCGAGCGCTCGTCGTAGGGCCCGCACCGACGTGGCGCGGGCCCTACGACGGTCTGCACAGCCGCTGGCAGGGGTGGGTGCGACGAACTGCCGACCTAGCGCGCTGGTGTCGCTACCGGCTGCACTCGAGCTGCCTGAGGTCGATGGCGTTGGCCATCGCCTGGTAGCCGGCGTCGCTGGGGTGCAGGTGGTCGCCGACGTCGTAGGCCGGCAGGAACCGCTTGGGGTTCGCGGGGTCGCGGGTGACCTGATCGAAGTCGATGACCCCGTCGAACTCGCCGCTCGTCCGGATCCAGGTGTTCACCTCCTCGCGGATGACTTCCTTGGCAGGGCTGTAGTAGCCGGCGCCCTCGAACGGGGTCAGCGTGGCACCGAGGATGCAGGTGTGGTTGGTGTGGGCGCGGGCGATCAGCATCCGGTAGGCCGAGATCAGCTGGTCCGCCGACGTTGCGACGCCGCCGCCGATGTCGTTGATGCCCTCCATGAGGATGACGGTGCGCACGTCGGGCTGGGAAAGCACGTCTCGGTCGAATCTGGCCTGGACGTTCACCCCGGCGCCGTCGGTGAGAACCCGGTTGCCGGAGATGCCTTCGTTCATGATGCCGAACTGGTGCGCCGGGGGCTGTTCCGCGATACGGCGGGCGAGGTAGTCCGGCCACCGGTGGTTGGCGTCGCGGGTGGACCCGTAGCCGTCGGTGATGGAATCGCCGAGCGTGGCCACAGTGTCGACCTGCTGCCGCGTGTCGACGACCAGCGCATCGACCCAGTACCAGCGGGTCGCCTGCTGGGTGAAGGCCGTCCCATCGGTGTCCGCGGCGTGATCACCAGGCCCGGAGATGTAGTTGGTCTGCATGGCCAGGTTGTGTCCGGTCAGGCTGCCGCTGGCACCCTTGACGTGGATGCTGACCGTGAGATTGGTGTCGCCGGGCACGTCGCCTGGCAGCGGGTCGCTGAGGACCTCCGCACCGTTCGGAACAGTCACCGACTCGCCGCCGGCGAAGGTGACCTGCTGGTTGGTGCCCGGTACGACCCCGGCGCCCTCGCTCTGAATGCCGACGTAGACGGAGTCGAAGGTCACGATGCGGTCACCGAACACGTTCGACAACGAGATGCGCAGGTCGCTGCCACCGATGCTGGTGTGGATGATGTTGCGGACCGTCTGGTCGGCGAACGACCCGCCGACCCGGTCCGCGCTGGCGCCCCAGGTGACGACCTGGTCGGTGGTGACCGAGGTCGCCTGCGTGGAGGCGTCGGAGCTCGGCTCGGCGGCGACTGGTCCGACGAGGGCGGCGACGGTTGCCAGGCCGGTGGCGATGGCGAGCCCGGTGGTAACTAAGGGCATGCGTGGCTGGTTCATCAGGAATGACTCCCTCAGTGAGTTCTGCATGGCGGCACTTGGCCGGGCAGGAAGGGTCCCGAGGCGACCGGTCGAGCAGGGACCGTACGTTCGGCGGTCAGGCACCGGGATCGCCGGCCGTTAGTCTGATCGCCAACGCGCGAACCACGCTAAGTGGCCTGGTGGTGACGCACGGACATCTGGTCCTGCAATTGAGATGAACGGCTCCAACTGGGCGATGAGCGGTTCTCGCGTGCCGACAAGCGGCCGCAGCCCGGACGATGGAAGGATCATGCGGTGACGCTCGAAGCGCAGCGGGAGCACATCCTCTCGGGCCGGATGTACAACGACCTCACCGATGAACTGGTGCAGGCTCGGCAGCGGGCCGTGCTGCTGACCACTGAGTACAACGACAGCTTCGGGCAGCCGCAGGAGCAGCGCGAGGCGATCCTGCGGCGACTGCTCCGCGCGGTTGGGCGGGAGTGCCATTTCGAGCCGATGTTCCGCTGCGAGTTCGGCTTCAACATCAGCGTCGGCGACCACTTCTACGCCAACTTCGACTGTGTGATGCTGGACGGGGGTGGCATCACCGTCGGTGATCATGTTCTTTTCGGCCCGCGCGTCGGCATCTACACCTCGAACCACGCCCTCGATGCTGCCGAACGGGCAGCCGGCGGGTGTTACGCCAAGCCGGTCACGATCGGCGATCACGTCTGGATCGGCGGCGGCGCCACCATCAACCAGGGCGTGACCATCGGCGACAACACAATCATCGGTTCGGGGAGCGTGGTCACCCGCTCGATCCCGTCCGGTGTCATCGCCGTCGGATCGCCGGCCCGAGTGCTGCGCGAGATCACCGACGCCGACAAGACGGGCTACCGACCTTGAGGCACGCCGAGTTGGAAGCGGAAGCTGCCGTCCCGGCACGGGCGCACCACTTCGACGGGGTTGAAAACGCCATGCCGCCGGGGATGAGGTAGGGGGCAGGATCTCGTGCCGGCAACCAGGGAAGGTGCCTGGTGGACCGGGATCATCGAGGGGTCATGGCCGGGTCCGGCCAGGATCTTGTGACCGGCGTCACCGATCGTTAGCATGGCGTGGCGTTGGAACGTTTCAATAGAGGGGACGCAGATGTTCCTGAAGCACGCCTCCCGTCCACGCGTGGCCACTCGGACGCTGGTCCTCGCGCTGGCCGTCGGGCTCGCGGTCGTTGTCGAACTGCCCATCGCGTCGCAGGGCGAGGCCGCGCCCGGCAACGCTTTTCCGTCGGCGCTCACGGTCGAGCAGCGTTCCGGGCCGGCGGACGTCGACGACGTCGATGCGCCGCTCCTCGGCTGGCACGTTCCGACGGCGCACCAGACCGCCTACCAGGTCCAGGTGGCGGAAACCTTCTCCGGCCTGAAGTCCGGCAAGGACCTCGTGTGGGACTCCCGGAAGGTGACGTCCCCGGAGAGCACGAACGTCGCGTACGCCGGGGAGACCCTCGACCGCGGCGAGCGCTACCACTGGCGGGTCCGGACATGGGACGGCGCGGGGAAGGTGTCCCCGTGGTCGCAGCCCGCCGGCTTCGGCACCTCCCTCGGTGGTGACTGGGCGCAGAGCAACCCGATCTGGCTCGGCGATCCCGCACCGCTGCAGTGGAGCGACTACACGATCGAGACGACGTTCTCGATCACCACGCAGAACGCGACCATCGTGTTCAACGCGCAGGACCCCAGCAACTACCTCATGTGGCAGCTCAGGGGGGACGGCGTCAACCAACTCGCGCCGCACCAGCGGGTCAACGGCACCTTCCAGGAGCTGAAGACAGTCCCGCTGGGCGTCGCGCTCCAACGCAACACCGATTATCGGCTCCGGATCGGAGTTTCGGGCTCCACGGTCCGCACCTGGCTCGACGACCGGCTCATCGACACCACGCAGAACGTGCGGTTCACGCGCGGCAGCATCGGGTTCCGCACCGGCGGCAGCGAGCGCAACAGCTGGGACAACCTGACGGTCATCGCACCCGACGGGCGCAAGCTCTACGCCAACGACTTCGAGGCCTCCAGCTCCGACTTCGCCTGCGGCACGGTGGCCGGCGGGAGGCTGAACGTCGGCACCGGCCAGAACTGCGTCTACGGGCTCGGCAGCACGGACTGGGCCTTCCTCCGCGGCGAGTTCAACACCGCTGACAAGGAGGTCGCCTGGGCGACCGTCTTCGCGACCGGCTCCTCGCCCGAGCCAGGCCGTCAGTACGTCTACAAGCTGTGGCTCAACGGCGACTTCGTCGGCCTCGGCCCCACGCGGTCCATCGCCGGTGAGACACGGTACGACGGCTTCGACGTGACCGACCTGGTCCGGCAGGGCGGCGCCAACGCACTCGGCGCGCTCGCATGGACCACCAGCGACCGGCGCTTCCAGGCGCAGCTGGTCGTGGAGTACGTCGACGGCACGAGGCAGACGTTCGGCACCGGGGAGAACTGGACCACGCTCAACGGCTCCGGCGTCTACCCGTCGGCCGGCTCGATCGGCACGGGCTACTACACCGCACCCAAGGAAAACGTGCAGGTGGCGGCGTACCCGACCGGCTTCGACGAGCCCGGCTTCGACGACTCCGCGTGGCAGCCGGCGGCGGCGAAGGCGCCGTACACCAAGCTGGTCGCCACCCCCACGGACAAGGTCCGGCAGCGGCTGGAACACCCGGTCGAGGTCGTCGAGAAGGAGCCGGGCCACTACTTCGTGGACTACGGCCGGACCTGGCTCGGCGGCGTGAGCCTCGACCTGGACGGCAACAGCGGCCAGGTCCTCGAGCTGCGCTTCGGCGAGGAGCTCTCCGCGCCGCAGACCGTCCGCTACAACATGCGGACCGGCAACCAGTACCAGGACCGCTGGACGCTCGTCGACGGGCCGCAGCACGCCGAGACCTGGGGCATGCGGGTGTTCCGCTACCTCGAGGTGATCGGCGCGCCGGCCGGTCTAGGAGCCGAGGACTTCCCGGCCCTCGCGCAGGTCTACCCGTTCGACGCCGACAGTGCCGTGTTCGACTCCTCCGACGACGCCCTCGACAAGGTCTGGCGCCTGTCGCGCAACACCGTCGAGGCGACCAACCACAACCTGTACGTCGACTCCTGGACGCGGGAGCGCGAGCCGTACGAGGCCGACAGCTACCTGCAGATGATGGCCAATTTCTTCACCTCCGCGGACCCGTCCCTCGGCAATTACTCCATCGACTACCTGCTCACCCGGCGCACCTGGCCCACCGAGTGGCCGATGTACACGATTCTGGCGATGCACGACAGCTATCAGCAGACCGGCGACGTGGCGCAACTGGAGCGCAGCTACGACCAGCTACGGGAGAAGCTGCCCGACCAGTGGATCGAGGAGAGCACCGGCCTGATCCGCAAGAACACCGGATCCGATGGTTGCGGCAGCCGGACCGACTGCGACATCGTCGACTGGCCGGCGTCGGAGCGGGACGGCTTCGTCTTCCGGCCCTACAACACTGTCATCAACGCCATCGGCTACCGCAGCTTCATGGACATGGCGGCAATCGCGAAGGCGCTGGGCCGCGACGACGACGCGGCCTCCTTCACCACCACCGGGGAGCGGATCCGCTCCGCGATGAACGAGCTGTTGTGGGACGACGCGAAGGGCGCCTACCGGGACGGCCTGAACGCCGACCGTACTCCGGTCGAGCACTGGGCGGTCCACGCCAGTGTCTTCGCCAGCGCGTTCGGCGTACCCGACGCCGATCAGGCGGCCCGCGCCGCGGACTACATCGGCTCGCGCGGCATGCAGTGCAGCGTGTACTGCGCCGCGTTCCTCATCGAGTCGCTCTACAACGGCGACCGCTCCGACCTGGCCTACCAGCTGCTCACCAACAGCGGCCGTCGCAGCTGGCTCAACATGATCGCCAACGGAGCGGGGGCCACGGCGGAGGCGTGGGACGCCTCCCTGAAGTCGAACATGACCTACTCCCACCCGTGGGCCGCCTCGCCGGCGTACAACATCCCGCAGGGCATGTTCGGCCTCCGGCCGACCACACCCGGCTACGCAACGTTCGACCTGCGTCCCCAACCGCAGTCGGTCACCTGGGCGAGCGTCACGCTGCCCACGCTGAAGGGCCGGATCGGCGCGGCGTTCCACACCCATGACGGTCGCACGGACGTCAGCGCATACGTGCCCGGCAACACGGTCGCGTCGGTCTTCGTCCCGGCCGGGGACGCGGCCACAGCTGTCGTGTACGTCGACGGCCGCGCGTGGCCCACGGTACGCGAGCGCGGGTACCTACGCGTCGACGGCGTCGCGAGCGGCTGCCATGTCTTCAGCACGGCCCCGGGCGGTGAGCCGAAGGACGACGAGCGCCTCACGTCCGTCTGCCACTGAACCCGCCGATCGTCGGCGGGGACGGGCAACCCAGTGTCGGGTCCGCTCCCGCCGCATCACGTGCGCTCCCTCGGTGCTGTGACGAGTCACGGCACCGAGGGAGCGGGCCGAACTCCGATACTTACCGGCATCGGCTGCAGCGCACGCGCCGAACCGCCAGACGCCTGGTGGGACCGTCGTAACGACCCCACCAGGCGCGGCCGTTGCGGTCAGGGCTACCGGCCGTGGACTCTCATGCGCGTTTCCACTGCTGGTTCGCGCCGCCGTTGCAGTACCACACGATGACATTCGTGCCGTTGGCCGTGCCGCCGCCGTTCACATCGAGGCAGTAGCCGGTCTGCACGCTGGTGATCGTGCCGTTGCTGTTGATGTTCCACTGCTGGTTCGGCAGCCCATTGCAGTCCCAGACCTGGACCTGTGCGCCAGCGGTGGTACTGGCACCAGTGACGTCCAGGCACAGCTTCCCGTACACCACCAGGGTCTTCGACGGAGTCTGCAGCCACAACTGGTTGGCGCTGCTCTTGCAGTCGTAGATGAACAGCTTCGTGCCCCAGGTGGTCGAGGAGTTGGGCACGTCGAGGCAGCGGTTGGAGGCGACGCCGCGGACCGGGGCGTTGAAGGTTCCGCCGCCGCCCCACGACCACTGCAGCCGGTTGACCCCGGAGGCGTTGTTGTTGATGAGGGTGTAATTGGGGCCGAGCCTGGTCATGCTGTAGCCGTCGTTGGCGCGCAAACCCGGCCAGTAGACCGAGCCCATGCCCAGCAAGCGAAGGTTGTCGCTGACGGCCTGGATGTAGGCGATGTAGGCGTTGCCGTTGTCCGGGCCGTTGTAGTTCAGCCCGCTCGTCATGGGCGCACCCCACTCGTCCAGAACGGTGCGGGAGGCGCACGAACCGATCCGGTTCCGGAAGTCGGTGGCCCAGGCCGCGTAGCTGGCCTCGGTCGGGTTCCAGAACCCGTAAAAGTGCAGCGAAAGGAAGGTTCCGGACAACCGGCTGTCGGCGCACACGCTGGTGACGTTGTCGTTGTACCCGGTGCCACTGACGAAGATCCGGTTCTTCGGGACCGACGGGTAGGTACTGATCCACGAGGCGGCGACGTTCGCCCAGGCGCTCTGGGTGTACCCGTGGGGCTCGTTCATCGGCTCGAAGTAGACCAGGCCGTTGCCGGCGTACTTGTTGACGACCGTGGTCCACATGTTCCAGAAGGCGGTGGTGTTGTCGATCAGCCCGTCCTTGTGGGCGGAACCCTCCCAGTAGCTGAGGATGACCTTGAAGCCCTTGGCCACGGCGGCATCGATGGCACCCGTGTACGGAGCCCAGCGAGGCCCGTTGACGGTGTACGGGTTGATCGGCAGCCGCACGGTGTTCGCGCCGAGGTTGGTCTCGAACGCTCCGATGATCGAGGTGGCCTTGGTGTACGTGGTGGCATAGTCGTCGGTTGCCGACACGCCCGAGAGGACGATCGGGTCCTCGGCGTAGTTGTCCCTGGGGTCGGCCCAGTTGACCCCCTTGAACTGACTCGTGTTCGCGAGCGCAGGGGCGCTCGCGCCCACCTCGACGACGACCATCGCGGCGAGCAGGGCGACGAGGGAAGCCACCGTGGCGCCCCGTCGCGGAAAGCGGCGCAAGCCTCGCCAGAAAGCACGCATGCGCAACATGGACAGCCCCTTCCAGGCACGTGGGTGGCTGCGCGATGGGGCCGCAGGCGACGAGCAGCGCCGCCCGCGCAGAAACCCGGACAATGTTGCAGGCAACAAATCGACGGAAGTCTAAGTGTCCGCTAATTCCCCCGTCAACGCGGGCGGAAACGGCTCCGGCGGTCCGGTTGGTGAAGGGTTCGGTCATACTGGTCCGCCATGGACCTGGACGAGTATCAGCGCGGCGCCCTCCGTACTGCCGCTCCACGTGACAAGAGGAACGAGCTGCTCCACCTGGTGCTCGGGCTGGTCGGCGAATCGGGTGAGATCGCCGAGAAGTTCAAGAAGTGGGTCCGAGACCTCGACAGCGACGAGTCGCGGATCGACCGGGCCGACATAGCCAAGGAACTCGGTGACGTGCTCTGGTACGTGGCGGTGCTCGCCGACTACCTCGATCTGCCGCTGGACGACATCGCGGCGGCCAACCTGGCCAAGCTGGCCAGCCGCCAGGACCGCGGCGTGCTGGGTGGCAGCGGCGACAACCGCTGAGCCAGGGGTTTGCCTATGTGGTTTGTCGAGCCGCGTCCGGGGTGGGAACGGTTTCGGAGGGCCGGTAGCGGGTCTTGTTGTGGAGCGGCCCCTACAGGACGTCGCACCGGCGGCGGGCCAGGCAAAACGCAGGCACCGCCTCCGGCCCTGCGCCGAGCTCGGGCGAGGCCACGTCGGGCATGCGCGCCCAGCTGACGGCGAGCGCCACGGCAGCAGGAGCCACGCGGTCTCCACGACACCGCGCCGCCGGCGCCCACTCTTCGCAACCGGGTTCACCGCGCGGGACCTCTCGCTCGTGCCACGAACAGGAGACGGAGTAACGCCGCACCGAGGTTGCTCGTACTGGTCGAGAGGCCGATGAGTGTCGTGGACTCGACGCGCTCGTGGCGGGTTGCTGTCGATTGGGCCGGCGTTCGTTCGACATCGCTGGTGTGGCTGATCGCCGGCGAGGCAACCCGGCGTGCCGGCATCGATGCCAGGGCGCGGCACCCTGGGCAGACACAAACCTGCCCGACCGAGGAGCTGCTGTCCACCGCACGGTCCGTTTGACAACCGTCATCGAGACTCGTCCGTGGGGCGCTGCGCCTTGTCCCCGTCCAGGGAGGCTGGACGGTCTGGCGACTGTCCGACGAGGAAATCCCCTACTAGCCTTGGAGCCGCTGCGCCCAGTACACCTGCCCATCGGACCCCAGGTAGACCAAGGCCAGCAGCAGGTCCGACATCGCAACCGGTGCAGTGGCCGCCCTAGCCGCCGCCCGTTGCGGCCCCTCCAGATACCGGAAGGGCGCGACGAACGTAAGCGGCGAAGCGGCCCCGTCGTACACGGCCAGTCTGGAGCCGTAGCTCCACCAGGTGTTTCCCTCTCTGACGTCGCCCGCGCCCTGCAGCCAGGGATAGCGCTCCGGGATCTTGTTCTCCACTCCGGCGTACCCGGCGCTGATGGCCTCCTGCCGTGGCGACGATGCGCTGAAGCTTCCCACCTTGCGCTTGATGCGCTTGTCAATGAGGAAGATCGCGAAGTATCCGCCATCGAGTGGCTTGGGCGGGGTCTGCCAGGAAACCCGCCCGAGCACCAACTGGTCGCGTCCGCTGGACAGTGGGGCGTATACCTTGTTGCCGAGCGCGGCCTGAGCCTCCTCGTGGCCGACAAACTGAAGTGAGGACTTGATGGCCAGCGCTTCCGGGCCGTACGGCGGGTGGTTGTGCCACCAGCGCCAGCCAATGAAGGCCACCACTGCCAGGATGACCGCCAACACCAGCCCGGTCCTTCGCCACGTCATGGGCGATAGTGAAGCATGCGATCACCAGACGACCAGCCCTCCGTGATCTTCTGCTGGCCCGAAGGCCGGCATGGGCCATCCGTGGGCCAGTAAACCGTGGCCCGCAGCGGGCACGAGCGGGCACGAGACGCGACCGGGCCGACCGCCGCCCACAGGCGGTTCGGGCATCACGACCGCTTGAGCACGGGCCTCCAAACTGGCGCTCCGGGTCCAGCGCAACGAACGGCCAGTTAGTGGTACAGCCAAAAGGCGGCACAGCAGAGAAACAGCACCAGCAGAAGGCCCGAGACGAGCAGCAGCACGAGTGGTGTGAGCAGTTCGTTGCGCGCCGTCGGCGCTGAGTCCGGCGGCGGACTGCCGTCGGCGGGTGCGGGGGAGGGCATGTCGTGCATCCTGCGCTACCTGTTCTTCGTCCTCGAGGCTGCCTAGTGCGACAGCGCGCAACGACCGGATAGATGCCTTCGCCGCCGACCCTGGCTAACCGCTGGCGGCTGCGGGGTGGTGTGGCCGGGCTGCCGGCGCACACCACCCCGCCTCGGGTTCGGAGAAAGGTGTGGTCAGGTCACTTGGTGTCGGTCGCGGTGAGGGTGAACGGGACCGCGGCGCCCAGCCACAGCTGGGTGAGGATGTAGCGGGTTCCGCTGGGGATCGTGCCGGACTCGTCCGCGGCCGAGGAGGCCGCAGCGCCGAGCAGGGTGCATGACTCGTCGTAGAAGTACAGGTCGAAGTCGTACGGGGCAATGCTTTCGCTTTGCACGTGCGCCTCGTGGGCGCCGTCGCCGAAGCTGTCCGGCAACGCGGTGACCCAGCCGTCGGCGCCCTGCGCCGGTGCCGCCGGCACCGCACAGGTCGTCTTGAACGCCGTGGCGGTGATGCCGGTGGCGTCGTCGGCTGTCCCGGTGGACGGGTTTCCGGTGGCGATGACGCCGGTGTCGGTCACCGGAGCGTCCGGCGGTGACGGTGGCAGTGGCTCGACTCCGGTGGCGGTGGGGGAGAAGACCTGCAGCTCGGCGGTCTGCACGTCCGTCTTGGTCTCGCCGAGCGCGGTGTCGGCCCAGAACCGCACGTACTGCGCCTGTACCGGCTTCGGCAGGGTGAACTGCTTGTAGTGCAGGTCGGGCGCGGTCGGCCGAGGCGCCTGGTAGGTGAAGGCGTCCGCCTTGGTCAGGGCGGTCTGCCAGTTCGTCCCGTCGCTGGAGGCCTGCAGGGTGAACCCGCGCAGTCCCTCGAATCGGGCGGTGGCGAAGGCGCTGACCTGGATCGACGAGATCTGGGCCGGGGCGGCCAGTTTGATCACAGCGTTCCCGGTTCCCGGGGTGGTCTTCCAGGTGCTGGCCTCGGTGTCGTCGATAAGGCGGGCGGCGCCGGTCGTGGTGGTGGACACGATGGTGGCGCCGTTGGCGGCGGAGGCCAGGTTGGGTGCCAGGGCAAACCGCAACGCCGAGGTCTTGCCGGCGGTGACCTTGATGCTCGGGAAGGTCCGGGCGCCGAAGCCCTCGGCCGCGATCGTCACCGGGTAGGTGCCGGCGGCCACCGGCGCGGAGAACCCGCCGTCCGTTGACGACGTCCGCAGCGCCGTGACCCTGGCTTCGAACATGCCGAGCATGATGCGGGCACCGGGGATGGGCTTGCCGGTGGCCGCGTTGACGACGGCGCCGGTCAGGGTGCCGTTGCGGGCCGGGTTCGGGTGCTCGTAGGAGGGGGTGGGGTCGGTGTCGTCGCCGCCGTCGCTGACGGCATGTAGGCCCAGGCCGCGCTTGGCGAAGGCGCCGTAGACGACGTCCACGAGGGCGGCGTAGTCGGAGCGGCTGTGGTAGCGGTTGTCCAAGGCGGTGCGGATGGCGTCGCGCATGTCGATGAACGACGGGTCGGCCGGGGACAGCGGCATCGCGTCGGTGATCAGCCGCGCAGCGATCTCACCACCGGTGGCCTCCCCGTACCGGGCGACGAGTGCCTTGCGCATGTCCCACAGGATGGTGGTCCAGATCTCCCCGTCCGAGTGGACCTCGGGGCCGCCGAGGTCGTATCCGACGTCGCCGTATCCGGTGGGGTTCTGGTCGTAGCTCCAGTTGCGGATGCCGCGTTCGGTGTTGCCGGTGGCGTGCTGGCCGACCACGGCGGTGGTGGCGAGCTGGTTGCCGTAGAGGTAGTTCAGGGCATACCAGTCGCCCCAGCCCTCGCCCATCGAGCCGGACTGGTGGGTGTTGAGGGCGTTGTCCTCGCCGCTGACGTACCGGTTGGACAGCCCGTGCGCGTACTCGTGCTCGATGACGGAGGCGTCGAAGTTGCCGTCGGAGTACGGCCCTTCGAAGGTGTCGTTGACCGGCTCCCACAGGAACATGCCGCTCCAGGCGGGGATGCCGTCGGGGAGGGTGAGCATGTAGGCGTTGTCGCGGCCGGTGTAGGTGGGGGCGCCGCCGGTGGCCGCCCCGGCGTGGACCAGCCCCAGCACGGGGTCGCCACCCTGCCCGCCGTTGCCGCCGTTGTTGACCTGGAAATTGCCGGCGGACTCGGTGAAGCCCAGCGCCCGAAGCTCGTCGTGGATGCGGTTGTGGTGCCAGAACAGGTTGGTCGCCGCCGGATCGAGGTCCTGGACGTAGGCAGGCGGCACGGACTGGCCCTTGCTGCGGGCCCAGTTCGCGGTGTACGGGTAGTTGAACTGCCCGGTGAGGCTCACCGGCCGCGGCCCCTGGTCGGCGGGGACCAGGAAGTTCGAGTAGTTGGCGTAGGTGTTGGCGTTGTTGCCGAGCGTCGTCGGGCCCGCCAGGCCCGCCAGCCCGGTCGGGTCGACGTAACCCGAGGGAGACTGGGCGGTCGGCCCGAACGATTTGCGCACCGGGGCGCCGCCGGCCGGGGCTCCCGGGTAGTTCTCGTATACGGTGCCTTCGGCGTCGTGCGCCACCAGGGACGCCTGGTACAGCGTTTCCCCGGTCGCCGCGTCGACGACGGTGTCCCACGCCTGGTCGAGGGCCTTGATGAACAGCACCCGGTAGGCGGGCCGGGCGCCGTCCCGGGTCGGGAACGCCGCCTTCTGTACGTAGGACTCGCCGGCGAACGGTCCCTTGGCGAACACCTGGTAGCCGGCGCGGTCGCCGACCGGCACAGCCGTGAAGGACACCCCGGGGGCGAGCTTGCCGGCCACGCCCTCCAGCACCTTGGCCGCGGAGAGCTTGTGCGTGGCCAGCAGCGCGCCGCTCCGGGCGGAATTGCCGGCGTAGGAGAGAACCTTGCCGTCGCTGGTCACCGCCACGCCGAGGCGGCCACCGCGCACCGCCGGCAGGCCCGCGTACGTCTGTGCGAAGTTCACCACGTGCGTGCCGGTACCGACGAGTTCGTGGTCGCGTACGACAGTGAGCGACGCGACGTCCGTCGCTGTGAGGCCGAACGCGTCACGGTTGGCGTCGATGAACGACCGGGCCACCGAGGCGGGATCACCCGACCTGGGCCCGGTGAGCCAGCCGCCATCCTTGCGGATCGTCCGAGGCGTGCCGAACCGCCCGTCCCAACTGACCCGGGTACCGGCGCCCGACGCGGCGACCAGGTCGCGCACCGCGGCCAGCTGGACGTCGGTGGGCCGCACGGACTGCGAACCGCGTCTTATGTCAAGCCTGTCGATACCTGCAGAGCCGACATCGACGACGGCAGAAGCGACAGATGGGCTGAGTGTGAGAACCAGGGCGAATGCCGCCCCGACCGCGAACGGTCGACGAATACCCATCGAGACTCCTCTGCGGGTCGGTACCTGCCTGCGCCCGTGCCGGTGCCGGCTGTCTGTCGTACAGGACATCGACGGGGACGCCTGGGCCGCAACAACGGGGTGCGGAGGGGATGTCCGCGCGATGGGTGTGGTTGTCGACGCGCGCCGACCAACAAGAGCATGACTCGATCAAGAGGGGCGTTGGGTCGTCATGCGACTTCCGGGCTCTGGGGCCTGGTCGGGGTGGTGGTTGGCAGGTCAGATGGTGATGACGACTTTCGCTCGCGCGTGTTCACCTTCGAGGTACCGGATGGCTTGGGGCACCTCGTGGAGCGGATAGGTCCGGTCGATGACCGGGGTGAGGCGGCCGGCCTCGGCGTGGGCGCGGAGTGTGTCGAGGTGTTGCCAGCTGGGTGCCGTGGTGAGTGTGACGATGCGGTGTCGAACGAAGGGTGCCAGCAGTCGTCCGCGTGTGATGAGCCAGACCGGTCCGATGAGACTGCCGCCGCGGTACACGCCACCGCCGGAGAGCACCAGCGTCCCGGTTGGGACCAGCGCCCGCCGTAGCGCGGTGAGGGTGCGGTTGCCGACCAGGTCGAACACGGCATCGTAGCGGCGTGCGTCGTGGGTGAAGTCGTCTCGGGTGTAGTCGACGACGTGGTCGGCGCCGAGGGAGCGGACCAGGTCGACGTTGCGGGTGCTGCACACCCCGGTCACAGTCGCGCCGAGCAGCTTGGCCAGTTGGACGGCCAGGGTGCCGACGCCGCCGGAGGCGCCGTTGATGAGGACGCGGTGGCCGGGCTCGACCTGCGCGACGTCGCGCAGTCCCATGAGCGCGGTGATACCGGCCAGCGGCAGGGCGGCCGCCTGCTGCGGCGTCAGGTTCGCCGGCTTCGGCGCGACGAGGTTCTCGGGCACGCATACGTACTCGGCGAACGCGCCGTTGGCTTCGCCGAGGTCGCCGAAGACGGTGTCGCCGGGACGCACCTGTCGAACGTGGGTGCCAACGGCCTCGACCCGGCCGGCGAAGTCGCGGCCACGGATGCGTGCTCGGGGCCTTGATCGGCCCATGGCCAACCGTGCCATCCATGGATCGCCACGCATGGCATGCCAGTCGTACGCGTTGAGCGCGGCGGCCTCGACCCGTACGAGCACCTCGTGGGCGGCGGGCACCGGCGCGTCGACGTCCGCGAGCGTGAGGGTCTCCGGCGGGCCGTATCGGTCCTGGACGATCGCTCTCATTTCCCCTCCCTCAGGTGTACGGCGTACACCTCATAGCAGCAGATTAGGTGTACGCCGTACACCTGTCAAGGCGGTTATGGTTCAACCGTCGCCGGAAGACGAGGACCGAGATGGTTGAGCAGGCTGAAACGCTGCGCCGGACGCCGCTGAGCAGGGACCGGGTCCTGCGCGCCGCCGTCGCGCTCGCCGACGAGACCGGGATCGAGTCCCTCAGCATGCGCAACCTCGCCCAGGATCTGGGCGTCGTGCCGATGGCTCTCTACAAGCACGTGGCCAACAAAGACGAGCTGCTCGACGGCATGATCGACGTGGTCGTCGGCGAGATCGACCCGCTGATGCCCGGCGCCGACTGGAAGCACATGGTCCGCCGGCGCATCCTCTCGGCACGGCAGGTGCTGCAGCGCCACCCCTGGGCGCCGCTCGCGATCGAATCGCGGAACATGGCGACGCCGGCCATCCTCGCCTACCTCGACTCGATGGTCGGGGCGTTCCGGGCCGGCGGGTTCTCCGCCGACCTCGCCCACCACGTGATGCACGCGATGGGCAGCCGGATTCTGGGCTTCAGCCAGGAGTTGTTCGACGCCTCCCGGCGCGCCGGCCGGTCCGGCGCGGCCAACCCGGACCCGCCGGCGGCGCTACCACCGGAGGCCGCGGCCCGGTTCCCGCACCTCGCGGAGATCGCCACAGCGGCGTCTCACGACAACGCCTCGGTCGTAGGGCAGGGCTGCGACGACCAGTTCGAGTTCGAGTTCGCGCTGGACCTGCTGCTGGACGGCATCGAACGGCTGCACCAGCAAGGCTGGACGTCGTCGCGCCGACCCCGGTGAGACGGCCAGGCTGGGTGCGTAGCGATCCGGCGAAAGTCTAGGAACCCATTCGCCGGCTTCGAAGAGTCCACAAAGGGTAGCGTTCCCAGGCCTCGACGCGGTGCGACTGCGCGGGCGGCCCCACGTGAGGCTGCCACGCACAGTGAGCGCCTCTTGACACATCCTGGACCTTGTGGGAATGTGCGCAGATAGCCGGAGAGTCGCGCACTAACGATCGTCAGCGCGGAGGCTGGCGTGCCGTCTTCGAAAGGAGACACATGCCTAGCAGACGAACGCTCCTATCGGGACGGCCCGCCGTGAAAGCCCGGATGGGCGCGCGACGGAGGGGAATGCCCGCACAGCTCGGCGCGCTCGTCGCCGCTGCGAGCGTCGCGGTGGCGACCACATTGCCCATCTCTCTCGCAACTGCGGCTCCGGCAGCCGCAGCAGCAGTCCCACTGCCGGCGATCTGGCCGCCGCCCCAGTCCGTCGAGGACAAGAAGAACCTGGTTCCGGTCACGCCCAACGCTGCACTCGTGACGGGTGCGAAGACCGATCCGTCGGCGGTCGCCGTGGTCAACCGAGTGCTGACCGAGGCGGGTGTCACGAAGGTGAGGATCGTGTCCGACAAGGATCCGGCACCGGACGCCGGGATCATCCTCTACATCGGCGGGCCGAGCGAGAACTCCGCCTCCGACGAGGCCCTCCAGGAGATCGGCATCGCCGCCGACGCCACCGGCCTGCCCCGCGACGGCTATGTCCTGGGCATCGGCAAGGGTAGCGACGGTAACGCGAGGGTGGTCCTGGACGGAGTCGACCCGACCGGTACGTTCTACGCCGCGCAGACCCTGCGCCAGCTCCTCGTGCCGCACTCCGGCCGGGACGTGTTTCCTGCCGTTGCCATCCGAGACTGGCCGGCCATGCCGCTGCGCGGGGTGATCGAGGGTTTCTACGGGCAGCCGTGGTCGCAGCAGGACCGGCTGAGCCAGCTGGAGTTCTACGGCCGTACCAAGCAGAACATCTACGTCTACTCGCCCAAGGACGACCCCTACCTGCGGGAACAGTGGCGCCAGGCGTACCCGCCGGACAAGCTCGGCCCGATTCAGGAACTCGTGGCGACGGCGACGAGCAACCACGTCGAGTTCACCTACGCGCTCTCGCCGGGTCTGTCCGTTTGTTACAGCTCTGACCGCGACAAGCGAGCACTGGTGGACAAGTTCCAGTCGCTGTGGAACATCGGAGTACGTTCGTTCGCAATTCCGTTGGACGACATCAGCTACACGACATGGAACTGCGCCGAGGATGCGGCCAAGTTCGGCACGGGCGGCGGCGCGGCGGGCGCGGCACAGGCGTTCCTTCTCAACCGGGTGCAGCACGAGTTCATCGCCACCCACCCCGGCGCCGAGCGGCTGCAGATGGTGCCGACGGAGTACTACGACGTCAGCGACTCGCCCTACAAGACCGCCCTCCGCACCCAGCTCGACCCGGCGGTGATCGTCGAGTGGACCGGTGTCGGGGTGGTGGCTCCGGTCATCACCACCGTCCAGGCCAAGAGCGCGCGCGAGGTCTTCGACCACGACATCCTGGTGTGGGACAACTACCCGGTCAACGACTACGTGACCAACCGGCTGCTGCTCGGTCCGTACGTCGGGCGCGAGCCCGGCATCGGGCAGCATCTCGTCGGTGTGACGGCCAACCCGATGGTTCAGGCCGAGGCGTCGAAGATCGCGGAGTTCACGTCCGGTGCCTTCCTCTGGAACCCCGAGGCGTACGACGCGGCGCGGGCGTGGGAGGCGGCGCTGCAGGACATCGGTGGTCCGGCATGGCCGGCGCTGAAGGTCTTCGCCGAGAACAACTACTCCTCCAACATCGATCCGGTCGAGTCGCCGACCCTCAAACCGATGATCGACGCGTTCTGGTCGGCCTATGAGCGCGGCGAAGGGCTCAAGAGCGCGGCAGCCGGGCTCGAGGACTACTTCGGCCGGATGGCGAGCAGCCCGGCCGCGCTCCGTACCGGGCTGCGAAACCAGGCGTTCCTGGACGAGGTCAAGCCGTGGCTGGACAAGCTCGGCCGCTACGGTCAGGCGGGCCAGCACGCCGTGCGGATGCTGCTGGCACAGCGGGCGGGCGACGGCAACGCGGCGTGGGCCGAGCGTCAAGCGCTCAACACGGCGCGGGCCCAGGCCGATGCGATCAGCCAGAGCGTTGCGCCGGGAGTGATGCCTTCGTTCCTCGAACGGGCCACGTCAGCAAGTGACCGCTGGCTCGGGACGACCGGCGGAAGGGCGAGGGGCACGACCTCGATGGGGCAGTGGCAGGCCAACTCGCCGGCCAACATGGTCGACGGGGACCTCACCACGTTCTACTGGAGCGACCGGGCCGCGGACTCCGGCGCCTACGTGGGAGTCGACCTCGGGTCGGTTCAGCAGATCAGCACGATCGACCTTTACATGAGTAAGCCCACCAGCCCGACGGACTACATCCGCCAGGGCACGCTGGAGTTCTCCACCGACGGATCCACCTGGACCGCCATCGGCACCTACACCGACCAGCCCGAGATTCACGCCAGCGTCCCCCCAGGGACCAAGGCGAGGTACGCCCGGATGCGCGCGACGGCGGCACAGAGCACCTGGGTGGTGGTCCGGGAGTTCCAGGTCGCCGTGGTTGGCGGCACCAAGCTGACGGCGACCGGCACTCCGCCGCCAGCCACCGGATCCAGCCTGGCGAAGGCCGTCGATGGTGACGTCGGTACCCCGTATGTCGCGGACCGGGCACCGCAGCCCGGCGAGTTCCTCCAGGTCAGCATCTCGCCGGCCCGTCCCGTCGACCAGGTGGTGGTCCTCCAGTCCGGCACCGCGGCGACAGCTGCGGTCCAGGTCCGCTCCGCCGACGGCACCTGGACCACCATCGGCGTCCTGTCCGGCGGCTACACCCAGCTCGACGCGGCAGGCGTGAAGACCGACGCGATCCGGCTCGCCTGGCAGGACGCCTCCGCCGCACCGCGGATCAACGAGCTGATTCCGTGGTTTGCCGACGCTCCGGTCGCTGATCTCTCCCTCGACCCGGCGATGGTTGACGTCGAGGCGGGCGGGCAGCCCGCGAGGACGACAGCACACCTGGTGCCGGCCCGCATTGCGGACCTCACCGGCACCCTGACCGTCACCGCACCGGAGGGAATCTCCGCGCAACCGGCGAGCCAGCCGACCACGATCTTCCGTGGCCAGGACACGGCCGTCCCCGTGGCCGTCACCGTCCCGGCTGGCACGCCGACGGGGACGTACGACGTTCGGGTGACCTTCCGCCCAGCGAGCGGTGAGCCGGTCAGTGCGGTGCTGACGGTCCACGTCTATCCGAAGACCAGTGGCACCAACGCTGCGCTGGCCACGAACGGTGGCACCGCCTCGGCGTCAACCACCGAACAGAACCTCTCCCAGTTCACCCCCGATCATGGGATCGACGGTGATCGCACGACCCGCTGGTCGTCCAACCACACGGACAACGAGTGGCTGCAGGTGGAACTCGCGCAGCCGCAGCGGGTCGGCAAGGTCGTTCTGCGCTGGGAGACGGCCTACGGCCGGGCGTACCGGATCGAGACCTCTGCCGACGGCACGACCTGGACGACCGCGGCGGCCGTGACCGCGGGCGACGGCGGGACAGATACCCTGCGCTTCGATGCGCCGGCGGCGAAGTTCGTCCGGATGCAGGGCGTTCAGCGTGGCACGGGATACGGCTATTCGCTCTATGAGATGGAGGTCTACCCGGTCGCGCCGTAGCGGAGGTTGCCCCGAGACGCAGCTGTTCTCCGGTGGCCTTCCTCGGCCCCACTATCCTGAGCGGGTGATCAGCAAGGTGCGGGTGGCGGTGGCGGCCGTCGCGGTCGGGGCAGCATTGGCCGGGTGTGCCGCCGAAGGCCGCCCGGCAGCCGAGTGGAAGCCCCCAGCCGCCACGACGTCGAACGCCACGGCATCGCCGAGTGGCACCGAGCCGGGCGTGGCCCCGCCGGTCGAGCTGCGGCTGGCTTTCGCGGGCGACGTGCACTTCACGGGCCGCACGCTGCGTCTGCTCGACGACCCGGAGACGGCATTCGGTCGCATCGCCGCGGTGCTACGCGACGCCGACCTCACCTTGGTCAACCTCGAGACGGCGGTGACGAACCGCGGCACGCCGCAGCCCAAACGCTATCAATTCCGATCGCCGGAGACCGCGTACTCGGCGCTTCGCGCGGCGGGGATCGACGCGGCATCGATTGCCAACAACCACACCCTCGACTACGGCCAGGTGGGGCTGCTCGACACCCTCGACGCGGCGGCGGCCGCGGACTTCCCGGTGTTCGGTGCGGGGCGTGATGTCGACGCGGCGTACGCACCATGGCTGAGCACCGTGAAGGGCGTGCGGATCGCGGTGCTGGGGATGTCGCAGGTGCACGAGCTGGCCGCGCAGTGGAAAGCGACGGAAACCCGGCCGGGAATCGCGATGGCGTTCGACGAGGCCCGCGCCACCGCCGCGCTGCAGGCAGCCCGCCAGCAGGCCGACCTGGTGATCGTCTTCATGCACTGGGGCGTCGAGGGCAACTCCTGCCCAACCGGGGAGATGAAGACGTTCGCCCGCCGGATGGCCGCCGCCGGAGCGGACATCGTGGTCGGAACCCACGCGCACACCCTGCTCGCCGACGGTTGGCTCGGTAAGACCTACGTGCACTACGGGCTCGGCAACTTCCTCTGGTACAGCGAGTCGCACAGCACCGACTCCGGAGTCCTGCGGTTGACCGTGCGTGCGCGGACGGTGACACGCACCGAGTTCCTGCCAGCGACGGTGTCGGACACCGGGCAGCCCGTGCTCGTGTCCGGCGCGGCCAGCGAGCGGATCGAGGACAAGATCGCTACGGCGAAGAGGTGCACCGGCCTCACGACGAAACGGCCTTGACACCGTCACCGTGCCTGCTCCGGCGGCCGCCCTGCGGGCACAACGCCTGGTCGGCCCTTGGCAAGCTGCCCCGGCTCGGGCACTCAGCAGGCCGAGCGCCGCCCGCGTGGTGGTCGACAGCCAATCTGCCGAACGCGCGCAAGGGTGGGGTGACGACCGAGGCGCGCGGATATTGTGGCGCGCGGCGACGACCGGTCGCCGCCGCTTGCTCGCCGAGAAGAGGTGTCTGTGATGGCCGATGCGCCGATCTTGGTGCTTGGGGCGACCGGCGGCCAGGGCAGCGCCGTCACCGAGGCGTTGTTGGGCCACGGCGCTCGGGTGCGGGCATTGGTGCGCGACCCGAAGCGGGGTGCGGCTCGCCGGTTGGCCGACCGGGGTGTCGAGGTGGTCGCGGGGGCCGACGTACTTCTTCGACAACGCCCTCGGCGGGGCGGATCGCATTCGCAGTGGGCTGCTCGATCTGCCGCTGCCGGCGGATCGGCCGCTGCAGCAGCTTGCCCGCACCGATCTCGGCGTCTTCGCCGCGCAGATACTTCGCAACCCCGCCCCCTATGTCGGGCGGCGCATCGAGCTGGCCAGCGATGCCCCTACCCCCGCCCAGATGGCGACCGCGCTGAGCGCGGCGCTGGGACGGGAAGTGCACCACGAGAGGGTGCCGCTGGCCGAGGTCGGCAATCCGGACATGCGCGCGATGTGGACATTCTTGAATGGGCCGGGCTACCAGGTCGACATCGCCACGCTGCATGCCGCCCACCCCGAGGTTCGTTGGACCAGCTTCGCCGATTGGGCCCACCACACGTTCGGATCCGTCCGGTGAACACTCCCAGGGGCCTTCGCTGGTCCGGCGAGCTGCCGGCGGCCAGCTACCGGGGCGTACTCCCAGCGTCGTATCCGTCCGGGGTAACCAGGCCGTTCTGGTAGGCGAAGACCACCAGTTGGGCCCGGTCCCGCGCGCCGACCTTGACCATCGCCCGCGAGACGTGGGTCTTGGCAGTGAGCGTGCTGACCACCAGGCGGGAAGCGATGTCATCGTTGCTCAGGCCAGCGGCGACGAGTTGCACCACCTCCCGTTCCCGGGCGGTGAGCAGGGCCAACTCCGGCGGCGCCGGCCTCGGCCGGGCGGCCGGCTGATCCGCCCCGACCGAGCGTCTGATCACCGCTCGGGTGACGCTGGGCGACAGCAACGCGTCGCCGCGGGCAACCACGCGTACCGCCTGCAGCAGATCGTCCGGGTCGGTGTCCTTGACCAGGAAGCCGCTGGCCCCGGAGCGGAGGGCGGCGAACACGTCGTCCTCCTCGGCGAAGGTGGTCAGCACCAGCACCCGTACGCCGGACAGTTGGGCGTCGCCGGTGATC
Organism: Micromonospora sp. NPDC047738; assembly: GCF_040642675.1. Classification (NCBI taxonomy): domain Bacteria; kingdom Bacillati; phylum Actinomycetota; class Actinomycetes; order Micromonosporales; family Micromonosporaceae; genus Micromonospora; species Micromonospora sp. NPDC047738. The sequence goes on along the minus strand of NZ_JBEYSO010000009.1, from coordinate 260,347 downwards.
CGGCGGGTCGCGGTGACCCCGTCCACATCGGGCATCCGGATGTCCATGAGCACCACGTCCGGGCGGAGCTCCCGGGCCAGCGCCACCGCCGTACCGCCGTTGCCGGCCTCGCCCACCACGTCGATATCGGGCACGCCTTCCAGCAGCGCCCGGAACCCCGCCCGGACCAGGGCCTGGTCGTCGACGAGCAACACCCGGATCACCGCGCCCCACCCTCCAGCGTCTCCCGGGCCGGCGACGTCCCCTCCGGCGCATTCCGCGGCAGTATCGCCCGGACCTGGAAACCCCCACCCGGCCGCGGCCCCGCCTCAAACCGGCCGCTCAGTGCCTCGGCGCGTTCCCGCATCCCGGTCAACCCCCGCCCGCCGAACGGCGTCCCGCCGGCACCGGCGCCCACCCCGTCGTCGCGTACCTCTACCCACAGCGAGTCCGGCACCGCCCGCAGCAGCACCTCGGCACGAGCGGCCGCCCCGGCGTGCCGCAGCACGTTGGTCAGCGACTCCTGCACGATCCGGTACGCCACCTCGTCCAGCGCTGCGGGCAGCCGCTCGCCGGACAGCTCGCTGTTCACCTCGACCGGCAAACCCGCCGCCTGCACCGCGGCCAGCAACTCGGGCAGCCGGTGCAGTCCCGTGTCCCGCTCCGCTTGCCCGCGCCCCCGCAGGTCCGGCCCCGCCGAGCCCGGCCTGCCGTCGGAGCGCAGCTGACCGAGGGTGGCCCGCATCTCGGCCAGCGCCGCCTTGCCGGTGCCCCGGATGCTCACCAACGCCTCCCGAGCCCGCTCCGGCTCTGCGTCCAGCAGCCGCAGCGCGGCGGCGGACTGGACGGTAATGGTGGCGATCGCGTGCCCCACCGTGTCATGCAGGTCACGGGCGATCCGCAGCCGTTCCTCGGTGACCAGGCGCCGCGCCTCCAACTCGCGCTCCCGTTCTGCCTGGTCCAGCCGGTGCCGCACCTCCGCGGTGTACGCGGACCGGCTGCGCATCAACGCGGCGAGCAGCACCGCCACCGCCAGCGTCGTGGCCTGCGGCAGGAACGCGGCGAGCAGTTCCAGCGGCGGCATCTCCCGGTGCACGATCAGCACGACGGCACCGACCGCCAGGAAGGACACCGGTACCGGCACCGCCCACCACAGGCGGCCGGCGCGGGCCGCGTCGTACAGCGGTACCGCGAGCACCAGGGCCGGCGGGAAGCCCGGATAGTTGAGGGCGTAGAACAGCAACAGCACCGCTGAGACTGCGTACAGCACGACGGTCGGGTACCGCCGGCGCAGCAGCAGCGGTACCGCCATCGCCACTCCGAGCAGGTACGCGAACCAGTCCCGGTCGACCGAGCCGTCCTCGTTGCCGGTCGCTATCGCGATCTCGGCGGCGACCAACACCGCGAGCGCGATTCCGGCGTCCACCATCCACCGCCGCAGCACCGCCCCGCCCCTCAACACGCGCTCACCGTATGCGCCCGCACGCGCGATCCGCCATGGGTCATCCCGCCGACGAGGAGCGCAAACCCCTGTTCACGCTGCGGTGACGCCCGCCCACCCCGGACGGGCGTCATCGCAGCGTCGCCCTGAAGAAATCGACCACCATGTCGGTCAGCTCCTGCGTCGACGGTCGCTGTCCGGGGGTGGCCAGGGTGTGCCCGGTGCCGGCGACCTCGACGAACTCTGCCGGCACACCGGCGGTGCGCAGCCGCTCGGCGAACCGGACGGACTGGCGCGGCGCGATGTCCTCGTCCTGCGCGCCGTGCAGGATCAAGAACGGCGGCGCACTGCCAGTGACGTGGTTGATCGGGCTGGCCGAGTGGCGGGTAGCCGTGGATGTACCGATACCGGCCCAGAGCAGGAACCGGATGAACGGCGGCGCGTCGGCGAAGTCGTTGAGGTCGGTGGGGCCGAACATGTCCACCACGGCCTGGACCGCGCTGGACTGCTCGGCGTACGGGCCGGTCCCGTCCTGCCGGCCGGTCAGACCCAGCATCGACGAGAGCCAACCACCGCCACTGGCACCCCACGTACCGATGCGGGATGCGTCGATACCGAGGTCGGCGGCGTGGGCCCGGAGGAACCGGACCGCGCATTTGGCATCATCGAGCGGGGCGGGCCACGGGGCGGCGGGGGTCAACCGGTAGTCGATCGAAGCGACGACGTAGCCATCGGCGTTCAGCCGCTTCCGCAGCGGCGTGAACAGCGCCGCCTGATGGTTGGACAGTGACGCGCCAAGCCCGGAGAGTTTCCGGTCACCGAGTACCAGGCCACCGCCGTGGATGTACATCGCCACCGGGGCGCCCCGGCCGGGCGTCGCCGCACCGGCCGGTGGGGTGTAGATATCCATGGCCAGCGGGACCCCGTCGATTCGGCAATACTCCACTGTGCTGCGCTTCCCGGCGGGCAAATGGCGCGGCGGCACGGTGTCGCCGGGGAAGCCCGCTCCCGCCAACCCGTCGCTGGCTCCGCTGAACCCCACGAACGTGGCCAGGAGCACGACCAGCGTCACCGGCGTGACGGCGACCGCCTCCGCCACCCGGCGCAGCCGCGGCCGGCGCCGAGCCTGCGCCTCGGCGCCGCCGGAGCGGGCCATCGCGCGCAGAACCCACCCGATGCCGAATCCCGCAACGCCGATGACCTGCAGCCCCGCGCAGAGGTAGTCGACGAACCCGATCACCGAGTCCGCCGGTATCCACGGCGAGGGACCAGGTAGGACCGGCGTGCGGCGGGTCAGGAACCACACGACGAGTACGGCCAGCGCCGCGCCGGCAGCCAACACCACCCGACGCGACGCCGGGCGGGCCAGCACGCGGGCAACCGTGACCAACTGTGCTGTGCCCAGCGCGGCGAACAGCAGCGCGTACGGCCACGAGGTGCGCCACACTGCGGCCAGCGGAGCGAGGTAGATCAGGGCGCCGGCCGTCACGGCCAGCAGCGACGTGACCAGCAGGGGGCCCCGGCGCAACGGCAGGTGCTCTGCCGCGGGGGTCAGGACGGCGTTTGCGGCGGGTGGGGACAGCGACGTCTCTGGCATGCCACCGATCGTCGCGACCCGGACGCACGCCATCGTCCGCCCCCGGGAGGCAACCACCGCTCGCCGGTACTACTGTCGCCTACTCCGCCCGCAGTAGCCGCGCGAGCGACTGTCTCCCGCCGGCGGACGATCCCGGCCGCCCGATTGGGACAGCATCGCAGGCATGTCCATCGCATTCGCTTCCTCGTCCGGCACGACTATCGGTGTCACCGGTACTCGCGGTCTGCGTACGGCAGCCCTCGGGGCGCTCGGCTTCGACGTGTTCTACGTGATCCATCGGCTGCTGCAAGGGCTCGGCCCGGACGGGGACACTCCCGCCGCCGTCGCCGCGTTCAACGTGGCGCACCGGGCGGCACTGGTGGCCAGCGAGGTCGCTGTCGGCGCGGCGTTGCTGGCGGCGATCGCGTTCGTCGCGGCCTTGGCGCCGGTCGTACGTAGGGCTGGTCAGGACACGCTCGCCACCGCGATCGCGATCAGCGGCACGGTGTTCGTCACGCTCGGGTTCGTGTCCCAGGCCGCCGAGACCGCCCTCGTCGGCGCGGCCGGCGCGGGCGACCCGTCAGCAGTGCTGGCACTCAACCAGCTACAAGGACGCACCCCGATCGTGTGGAGCATCACCGCGCTGACCGCCACGGTTTCCCTCAGCGCACTTCGCACCGGGCTGCTGCCGAAGTGGCTCGGCGTCGGCGGGCTCGTCGCGGCTGGCGTGTTCGCCCTGGGCGCGATCTTCAGCGTCCTCGGCCGGACCGTCGAAGGCAACTCTTCCCTTTTCGGTGTCAGCCTGTTCATCGTGTGGATGCTGCTGCTGGCGGTGTTCCTGTGGCGGGTCGCCGGCCGAGTAGCCCGGTCAGAATCCGAGCAGGAACAGTAGCTCGGAGATCTGCTGCTCGGCGCGGGGCCGGACCACCTCGGCGGCATGCTGGCCCTGCGCCCCGGGCACTACCTTGTGCTGATGGCGTTGCCACTGATCAGCTTCGCCTCGTTACGCATGCTGCCCACCCCGCCGGACCGTCGGCGGCCCCTCGTCCGCCCCGGCGACCCGTGACTGAGCCCCGACCGTCGCATCCCGCGCTGAGTCTGGACGACACCGTCCATCAGCGGGTACGGCTCGGCATCCTGACCGTGCTGAGCGAGACCCGGGAGTGCAAGTTCGCCACCCTGCGGGACGAACTGGGGCTCACCGACGGCAACCTCAACCGCCACCTGCGGATCCTGGAGCAGGCCGAGCTGCTCCAGGTGAACGAGGGGTACGAGGCCCGTCGCCCGTGCACCTGGCTGCGGCTGACCCGGCAGGGGCGCGCGGCGCTGCGGGCCGAGGTCGCCGCGCTGGAGCAGTTGGTGCACCGGTTGCGCGCGGCCACGGACGAGCCGGAGGCCGGCTGAGGCGCAGGCGGCCCCGCTGGCCGGGCAGCACCAGTCGGCGCCCGTGCCCATCAGGTTTGCTGCCAGCGGATCTCGCCGCCGACGACAGTCGTCATGACCTTGGTGCGGAGCACCGCGTCCGGTGACTCCCGGTAGGGGTCGGTGTCCACCGCGATGAAGTCGGCGAGCTTGCCGGGCGCGAGGACGCCCTTGCGGTCCTCCTCGCCGGCGGCATAGGCCGCGCCCAGGGTGTGGGCGGTGACGGCCTCGGCCATGCTCAGCCGCTGCTCAGGCTGCCAGCCACCGGCCGGAGTTCCGTCGGGGCGGGCACGGGTCACCGCGGAGTACAGCGCGGCGAACGGGTTGGGATGCTCGACCGGGGCGTCGGAACCGAAGGCCAGCGTGACGCCGGCGTCCAGCATCCCGCGCCACGCGTAGGAGGCCAGCTCGTGGCCGGCCAGCAGGGCGTCGACCAGATCGATGTCGCTGGTGCAGTGCACCGGCTGCATTGACGCGACGATGCCCGACCTGGCCATCCTGGCCAGGTCGGCGGGCCGCAGGTGCTGCGCGTGCTCGATGCGGTGCCGCAGCCCCGGCGTACCGCCGACCGCCTCGTAGGCATCGATGACCAGGCGGTTGGCCTGATCACCGATGGCGTGCGTGGCCACCGCGATGCCAGCTCCCGTGGCCCTGGCGAACAGCCTGACCAGGTCCTCGTACGGGGTGACGGCGATGCCCACGTTGCCCTGCTCGCCGGCGAAGGACCTGCTCATGTGGCAGGTGTGCGAGCCGAGCGCGCCATCGCTGAAGATCTTCACGGGCCCGGTGCGGAACCAGTCGTCGCCCTGCCCGGTGCGGCGGCCCTCGGCAATGGCCGTCTCCAGGTGCACCATCGGGATCGCCTTGTGGACGCGTAGCTTCAGCTCGCCGGCGTCGCGCAGAGCCAGGTAGGCGGCCCGGCAGTCCTCGCCGTCGATGTCGTGCACGCTGGTCAGGCCGAGCGCGAGCAGCTCCTCCTGCGCGGCGAGCAGCAGGTCGCGCAGGTCGGGGGAGACCATCAGGTCGCGCAGCGGGTACGAGGCCGCCTCGCGCAGGATGCCGGTCGGCTCTCCGCTCGCGTCCCTGACGATCTCGCCGCCCATCGGGTCGGGCGTGCTCGCGTCGATGCCGGCCAGCCGCAGGGCCGCTGAGTTGGCCCACACCGTGTGGCCGTCCGCGTTGGGCAACGCGACCGGCAGTTCGGGACAGACCGAGTCCAGCGCGTACCGGTCCGGCTGCGCCGGCGGATCCCAGGTGTTGCTGTTCCAGCGTCCGCCGAACAGCCAGGCTCCCGGCCGCAGCCGTGCCGCGTGCGCGGCCACCATGGCGAGGGCGTCGTCCAGGGAGCGCACCTCGCGCAGGTCCACGGCGCCCAGGCTCTGCGCGTACTGCGCGGTGTGGATGTGGGCGTCGTAGAGCCCGGGCAGCACCGCGGCGCCCTCCAGGTCGATCAGCTCCACACCGTGGCCCGCGGCCGCCCGAACCTCCGCCTCGCGGCCGACGGCCAGCAGGCGACCCCGGTCCACGGCCATGGCCTCGGCCAAGGGGTTGCCGCTGTCTCCCGTGTGGATGGCGGCGTTGCGATACACGCGGATGCTCATGTGACTCTCACGGTCTCGAGGGGCGGTGATCCACCACTTTGCCATCCTCTACCTACGCCCCACAGGGACACCCACCGGGTATGCGGTTCGTCCGCGCCGCGATCGGCGCGTGCACCCCGGTGCGGATCGCCGAAAGATGACGAGCATGCCGGACGTGCCCGTATCACCAATCGGACCTGCTGCAGCCCGAAAAGGCTGAACAGCCCGGCCCAAGATCCGTGATAGACAGCTGTGGTGGGTGCACTGCGTGATCTCGGATTGTCTGAAGTGGCCGAACGCGCCTACCTCGCCCTGGTGCAGGGAGGTCCTCGACACCGCGAGGAGCTCGCCGCACGGCTCGAGACCGATGTGGTTGCTGTCGATGTCGCGCTCGACGAGCTGGTCGGCCTCGGCCTCGTGGAGCTCACCGGGGAGAGGTGCGTCCCGCTGCCGCCACGGTTCACCCTCGAGGTCCTCGCAGAACAGCACCTGCGTACCGCCGCAGCGGCCCGAGAGAGCTCCGAAGTGCTGGGGCGGCTGTGGGCGGAGCAGTCACCCCTGCCCGTCTACCTGGAGGTGCTCACCACCACGGACAGCACGTACGCGGCGCAGGAGAAGTTGCACCGCGAGGTGCGCGGCGAGGTCATGGCACTCTCGGTCGGACCCGTCGGCAGTGACCCACCCCAGTTGGCGCAGGCACCGGGGTCCTTCGAGGCGATGAGTCGGGGTGTCACGTACCGCGTGGTCTACAGCGCGGACATCCTTCGGCAGCCCACGGCGATGGCGCTCGTTCAACAGGCGATCCTGGTGGGAGAATCCGCCCGAGTCTTCCCGAACGTGCCCTGCAATCTCACCATCGCCGACAGCCGAAGGGCGGTCCTCACCGCACCCATGCCCGGTGCCGAGCGTCTGCACGGGCTGGTGATACTCGGCGGCGGTTTCCTCGACGCCCTGATCGGCGTCTTCGAGTCGTTCTGGGCACTTGGCGTGCCGATCTCGGCCATTCCCGCGGACGGCGCGCTCGATGCTGGGCCCAGCGAGTCGAACCGGCATCTCCTCACCTTGCTCGGTGCGGGCCTCACCGACGAGTCGATCGCGCGGGAGCTGGGCGTGAGCGAGCGTACCGTCACCAGGAGGATCGCCGCCCTGCAGAAGTCACTCGGCGCCCGCAGCCGGTTTCAGCTGGGTGTGCAGGCAGCGCGACGAGGCTGGCTCTGAACGGGAGCCGCGATCGCAAGGCGGCGAAGCTGAACAGCATCGGCGGCGCGGGGGCACGGCGGGCCGCCCGTAGCGGACGGCCCGCCTGCTCAGGAGCGCAGTCTCACTCGTTCGCGTCCGGCGCGACGAACACCGGCAACTGCTCCTCGAACTTCAGATCGATGGTGAGCGTAGGCAGGATGTGACCCTGCTTCTGTGCGGCACTGGCGAGGTCCGCACCCCAGGTTGAGGCCCTGAGCCGCTGGTTCGGGGTGCCATGGTGGCCGCCCGAGGTGAACGAGCAGTCTCCGACCTCGTAGAAGGCCCGCTCCGCCTCCAGGACCCGGCGGGTGTTCAGGGCCAGACCGCGCGCGTGGGTGACGAAGTAGGTGCCGAACGCGTCGGCCATCAGCTCGGTGCGACGCGTGGCCTCCGGACCGGTGAGCGGGCTGTCGAACAGGCCGGCTTCGTACTGGACGTGGTGGGCCATCTCGTGGCCGAGCACCGCACGCGGGCCGGCGTCGCTGATGCCCAACACCTCAAGCGCAGTGAACATGCCCTCGCCGAAGACCATCTTGTCGGGCAGGTTGGCGAAGGGCGGCTCGGTCTCGTCCACGGCGCTGAACGCGAAGGCGTTGAGGGTGAAGAGCGGGCTGTCTCCGCCGGCGAGGCCGGGAGCGGAGTCGATGATCCCGATGAGCTGCTCGGCGATGCTGAGGGCGTCCTCAGGGCTCAGGCCCCAGAAGAGCGTGACCATTCGGGCGACCCGCTCCGGATCCTGCAGCATGTCGTTCTGCATTGCGAGGAAGTCGACATCGTCGAGCGGCACGTCCCAGAACTTCTTCGCGGCGCGGAAGGCCACCGACATCGAGTTCTGGTACTGCGCGGGCAGGCCGTAGTCGGCCTGGTTCGCCGACGAGCCGTACAGCACCGCGTCGTAGGTCGGATAGTCGAGGACCCCGAAGATGAGCAGGACGAACAGGGTGCCGAAATCGATGCCGCCGACGATTTCGTCCACCCAGGCGCTGAACGCGGTGTCGCTACACACGTAGTCGTCGGGGTCGATGGCTGCGGCGATGGCGTTCTGCAAGCCGGACGGCTCGATGCCGGACTCGGCCCGCACGGCCGCCAGCCGGGCACGCCAGTCCGCAGGTAGTTGTGCGGCGATCTTGTCGATCTTCGCCTGGGCCACCGGGTCGCTTGTGGTGCCGGTGGCGAGGTCGTAGGTGTAGGTCTGCGACGCGGTCGTCGCGAGGGCTGGATCCGCTGCGGCGGCCGGCAGTCCGGGCCCCACGATGAGGGCCATACTGGAGACTGCGGTGACCAGCCAAAGGGCGTTCTTCCTCATGTACGCTCCGTGGGTTGTCGTCCAACCACCGTCCGCATCGCGGACGGTTCCGGTCCAGCCAGCATCGGCTCCGGCTCGACGAAGCGACAGGGTTCGACGGTGGCGGGAAGTCGCCATGACCGAGATCAGACGCACTGGCGGTAGAGCACGAAGCGTGGACGCACCCAGCCCATCCACACGGTCGAGGCAGGCGAAGCCATGACAGCCGATCTCCGATAGGGAATCAGCGGGCGGGAGAGCGACGCCGAACGCTCCGGACGGCGGCGACCAGGGCCAGCCCGCCCGCGATGAGAATGGGCAGACCGATCGACAGGATGGCGAGCAGCCCCAACGCCCCCAGCAGCACCCCCGACGCCGCCAGCGCCCAGCCCCGCCGGGGCGCTGCGTAGAACGCCCCGTAGCCGGCGAGGACCGCGGCCAGCGCCAGCGCGGTGACCACCCAGGCGAGGGGCTGGTCGCCCTGCTGGCGCATCACTCCCAGGTAGAGGCCGAGCATGAGCACCGCGATCAACGCCGCGGCGCCGGCCAGCAGATCGGCCCCGCTTCGCCATCGGGAAGCCATGGTTCATGGTCGCAGATCCCCTGGCGGCAGCCAACGGCCAGCGGAGTAGCTATAGGCACCGTTCGCCGGAACCCGCGTGCCCCTGCCGGTGTCCTTGTAGTGGCTGAGGGACTCAGGCCATCGGCAGGCGGGATCGTCCGGGGGTGTGCGATGGGCTCATGGAGCAGGGTGGTGCTGGGATCGGTGCTCCTGCTGGCGGGGTGTACCACCACGGGGCGGTCGGCCGCGCCGGCCAGCACGGTCTCGCCGCGCGCGGCCGCCGGTTGCCCTTCGCCGATCGAGATGGGACCCCTGCCCGACTGGGCGGACGAGGGGTTCAGCGGCGGCGGTTCGGGACCGCCGCATGTCTTCGGCGTGAAGGGCGAGATTCTCGGGGTGCTCTTCGGTTACCCGCTGTCGCAGCACCCGGCTGACGGGCACAACAACAAGATCCTCTGGGTCGCCCGGCCCGCCCCGGCACCGTCCGACACGACATCGCCGGACACCCTGGTGATCACGGCGACGCTGGACGGCACCGACACCCGGGTGACCCACGAGGTCAGCGGCGGTCCCGGCCCGTCGATCATCGACGTGCCGCGGGCCGGCTGCTGGCACCTCGAACTCCGCTGGTCCGGGCGCACCGACACCATGGACCTCGTCTATGCCGAAAGTTAGGTCCCGGGCCCGCACCCCGGCCATCTGGTCGTCGTCCGGACCGTTGTCAAGCCGCACTGCGGCGGATCTGGGTACGGTGCCGGGGTGGAGATTGGATTCGCCGTGCCCGTGTCCGGGTCGTGGGCCACGCCGGAGCACATGATCCACGTTGCCCGCCGGGCCGAACAGCTCGGCTACCACTCGCTTTGGACATTCCAGCGCCTGCTGGTACCCGCCGACCTCGCCTGGAGCGAGTCCTATCACAGCGTCCAGGATCCGCTGACGACGCTGGCTTTCCTCGCCGCCCACACCGGGCGGATCCGGCTCGGCGTGGCGGTGCTCAACATGCCGTTTCTGTCACCGGTGGTGCTGGCCAAGCAGGCCGCGACCCTCGACATCCTCGCCGGGGGGCGACTCGACGTCGGACTCGGTCTCGGCTGGGCGGACGAGGAATATCAGGCCACCGGCGCGAGCCGGCACCAACGGGGCCGGCGGGCCGAGGAGTTCCTCACCGTGCTCCGTACCCTCTGGCAGGACGAGGTCGCGGCGCACGACGGCGCGTTCTACCAGGTCCCGCCGACGCGGATGCAGCCGAAGCCGGTGCAGCGACCGCACCCGCCGATCCTGCTCGGCGGGCACGCGCCCGCCGCGCTGGACCGGGCGGGGCGGCTCGCCGACGGCTGGGTCAGTGGCAGCCAGGCCGACCTGAAGGGCATCGGCGAGGCGGTCGCGACGGTGAAGGCCGCCGCGGCCGGCGCGGGCCGGGACCCGGAGGCGCTGCGCTTCGTCTGCCGAGGTGCCGTTCGGGTACGCGCGGCCAGCCCGCCCGACCGTGAGCCGCTCACCGGCACGCTCGACCAGATCCGGTCGGATCTGGGTGCACTCGCTGCGGCCGGCATCACCGAACTGTTCGTCGACCTCAACTTCGACCCGGAGATCGGCTCACCACGGGCGGACCCGTACGCGTCGTTGCGCCGCGCCGACGAGGTGCTCGACGCCCTCGCCCCCGGTCGGTGAGCCGGCCCGGAGACGTCCCGGCTCGGTTCACGCCGCCGGGTCCGCTGTTCCCTCGGCGGCCGACCACGCCGACCACCGGGTCACCGTGACCGCGACCACCGGCCCGTCCGGCGGCCGGGCCACGTACTGCGGATACTTGTCGCACAACGCCGCGCGGGCGGCGTCCTCCTCCGCCGGGTCCACCACCACCCGGCCGTGCCCGTCCAGGCGTACCCACCACAGCGTCGACCAGTCCTCGGCGTACTCGTCGACGAGCAGGCAGGCCCGCCCGGTCGCCTGGATGTTCTCCAGGCGCCGTAGCCGGCGGTGGCGCTTGGGTTTGCGGTCCACCGCGTGGTAGACCGCGTCGCCGAGCAGGACGAAGCACACCGGCACCAGGTGCGGGCGGCCGTCGGCGCCGACGGTGGCCAGCCGGGCGACCCGGGCCGAGGCGACCCGCTGCCGCAGGTCGTGGGCGGGCACAGCCCGACCATAGCCGAGCCCGGCCCGGGGGAGGGGCCCATCAGCCGTGACCCGGTCAGCTCCTGGTCACCGCGGCGGTCACCTCGACCTCCAGCACCGCGCCGTCCAGGAACAACCGGTTCACCTCCACCGTGGTGCTGGCCGGCTGGGCGCCCGCGAAGTACCGGCTGCGGACCGCCCCGTAGCCGGCCAGGTCGTCGAGGTCGGTCATGAACGTGCGGACATGCATGACGTCGGCGAACGTGGCGCCGTGCGCGGCCAGCAGACCGCCGATCAGCTCGAAGATCCGTTCGCTCTGGGCGCGTACGTCGCCGGGCGCCACCACGGCGCCGGCGTCGTCCACGCCGACCTGACCGGAGAGCACGAGCAGTGCACCACCCGGCAGGTCGAAGCGGGCGACGTGGGCGAAGCGGTCGCCGTACGGCGCGGGCACGGTCGCGGGGTTGTCCAGGATCACGGTCACGATTGCTCCTTGTCGGGGTGGGTGACGGCCACGCGGTGGACGTCGGTGAGGGTGGCGATGTCGGCGTCCGGCCGGGGCGCGGCCGCCAGCACCGATGCGGCGGCCCGCAGGACCGGCGCCGACGCGTCGCCGAGCGCGTCGAGGGCGAGCCGGGCGTCCTTGGCGGCCAGCGCGATGGCGAACGCGGCCTCGGTGGTGGTCACCCGGGCGACCGCGCCGCCGAGCGGTCCACCGGCGAGCGCTTCGCACGCCGTACGGCGGTCCACGCCGACAGCATCGGCGACGGCCAGGGCGTCGGCCACCGACGCGACCGCGGTGACCAGGGCGGTGTTGAGCACCAGCTTCATGGCCGCGCCCCGGCCGGGGCCACCGCACCGGCGGACCGTGCCGAGGGCCGCCAGCACCGGAGCGACGCGGTCGACGGCCGCCTCGGCGCCGCCGGCCAGGACCACGAGCCGGCCGGCCTCTGCGGCTGCGGCGCTGCCGGCGACCGGCGCGTCCACGAGGCGTACGCCGGGCGGCAGCTGTCCGGCCAGCTCACGAAGGGCGTACGGGCCGATCGTGGACATCTCCACGAGGTGGGTCCCGGGACGTAGGGCGCGGGTTGCCGCGTCGGCGCCGAACAGCGACTCCCGCACGGCGGTCGCGTCCGTGAGCATGGTGATCACCACGTCGGCGTCCCGGACGGCCTCGGCCGGGCTGGCGGCGGCCCGCGCGCCGGCCTCGACCAGTGGCCGCGTCCGGCCGGGGGTGCGGTTCCAGACGGTGAGCTGGTGCCCGGCGACGAGCAGCCGGCGACCGAGCGCGCTGCCCATCGTGCCCGCGCCCAGCAGTGCGATGGCTTCCATGATCCGGAACGTTAGGCGGCGGCCGGCCATGCCACCAGCGAATGTTGAACATGCCAGCCATGCTGAGAGAACATGGCGGAATGCAGCCGCATGCGCTTGAGGTCTTCCGTACCGTCGTCGAGCACGGGTCCATCACGGCTGCGGCCCGGACTCTGCGCTACACCCAGTCGGCGGTGTCCCGGCAGATCGCCGCCCTGGAAGCCGAGACCGGAGCCACCCTGTTCGACCGGCTGCCGCGCGGTGTCGCCCTGACCGAGCAGGGCCGCTGCCTGCTCGGTCACGCCGAGGCGGTGCTCGACCGGCTGGCCGCCGCCCGCCGTGACCTCGCCGCGCTGCGCGACCTGACCGCCGGCCGGCTGCGGGTCGGGGCGTTCCCCACGGCCGTCGCCGCGCTCGTGCCGCGCGCCCTGGCGTCGTTTCGGTCCGCCCATCCGGGGGTCGCGCTCTCCCTGGTCGAGGGGCTGACGCCGGGCCTGTTGGCGGGCCTGCTCGCCGGCGACGCCGACGTGGCCGTGCTGAGCGCCCCCGCCGATCAGCCCCTCGACGACGAGCGGTTCGACCTGCACCATCTGGTCGACGAGGTGCTGCTGGTGGCGGTGCCCCGCACGCACCGGCTCGCCCACCGGCGCACCGTGCGGCTGCGCGAGCTCGCCGACGACGCGTTCATCGCCGGTTCGGCGGACGCCGAGAAGACGCTGCTCCGCGCCACCCTGCCGGCCGACTTCCGGCCGCGGATCGACATCGTCGCCGCCGACTGGACCGGCAAGCTGGGCTGCGTCGCGGCCGGACTGGGCGTCGCGCTGATCCCTGCCCTGGCGGTCCGGGCCGCCCCGCCCGACCTGGCACTGCTCCGGCTGCATCCCGACGACGTCTCCGTCCGGCGGGTGTTCGCCGCCACCGTCGCCGGGCGTAGTCGTCCGCCGGCGGTGCGCCGGTTCCTCGACCACCTCGACACAGCGGCGGCCGGGCTGGAGCTGGCTGGCGGCCGGATGCCGGCGGGTCAACCCGATGATCACCAGCCCGCAGGGGGATAACTCAGGCAGAATGCAACCTTCCGGCTTATATTCGCAAAATGCCCGTAACTTCTTCAAGTGTCATATACTCGACCCAGCGGAACCTGCCCCGGAAGCCCGGTGCAGGCACGCGGGCAGAGCCGATCGGCGGCACCGGCACGGGGTGGTACCAGCCGGGCGGTTCTGCGGCGGCAGGTGTGCCGCCCGGCGCGGTACGACCACCGCCGCTGCGGGCCGGAACCCCTCCGGCCCGCAGCGGCGACAGACGGTGATTTTGGGTGATCACCGCGGCCGGCACGGGTCTCGCCCTCCTACGGGCCCGTGCCGGCCACCTCAGCAAGGGGCGGAGGCGGTGGCGACAGCGACGGGGCGCCGAGAATCTCCCTCACCTCGCCCTGCCGGTCCGGTATGTGAGAGGAGAGGGTGATGTGGAAGCCGCCAACCCCGGCGGAGCAGGAGCTGTGGAACGCCGTCGTGGCTGGCGTCCACGCGGTCAACCGGATGGATCGCGAGGCCTTCGCCGCGGCGGCCGACCGGCTGACCCGGCTGCCCGGAACCTGGGTGCGCCGGGCCCTCACGGGCACCGCCGAGCTGCTGGCCGAGGAGTTCGCCCCGGGTGCGGGTGACCTGTGGCCGCTGGTGGCGTTGCAGGCCGACCGCGTCGGCACCTGGTTCCCGGAGGTGGACGGGCAGCTGCTGGCCGCACTCCTGCCCGGTCGCCACCACCCGCTGGATCCGGCCGTGCCGGATGAGCCCCGGCACGTCATGCACCGGCTGCTGGTGGTCGCCTGCCTGTCGGACGCCGCGCAGGTCGGCGTGGGCGCCTTTGTCGACGTGGCGTTGCGCGGTACGGACGGACGGGCGGCGCGGCCACTCTCCCGGCTGGTGCCCCAGCATCGGACCGGACGGTGAGGGCACGGCGCGCGCCACGACCCGCGGTCGATCTCGCGAGTGCCCGCCGGTCCACCCGGCATCGCGCTCCGTCCTGCGTCGGCCGTTGACGGCACCACCTCGATCATGCCTGCAAGCTTACCCGACAAACACGCCTTAAACGGCGAAAACCGGACATAGTTCCGGCGGGTGTCGGCCCGCGGCCGTTCCGGTCAGCTGGAGATGGACTCCGGCGGTGGCGCCGGCCTGCCCATGGCCGCGCCGAGCTCGGCGCGGCTGGAGATGCAGAGCTTCCGATACACCCGGGCGAGGTTGGCCTCGACGGTCTTCGGGCTGATGAACAGCGAGTCGGCGATGGCCCGGTTGGTGCGGCCCTGGGCGGCGAGCCGGGCCACCCGTTCCTCCGTGGCGGTGAGCACGGTCGGCGCCGGCGTACGCCGGCCGATCCTGGCCAGCTCCAGCTGGGCCCGCTCGGCGAAAGCGACGGCGCCCAGGGCGGTGAACTCGGCAGCCGCCGCGTCGAGCGCCTCGCGGGCCTCCCGGCGGCGGCGGGCCCGGCGGTGTGCCCGGCCGGCGACCAGCAGGCAGCGGGCCCGGTCCAGCGGCAGCACGTCCACCGGCACGCTCGCCCGCGCCGCGACGAGCGTGGCCAGCGCCTCGGCCGGGTCGGCTCCGGTGGCGCTGTCCACCAGCACCCGGCTGCGGGCAAGGCCGAGGGTGGTCCACGGGCGGCCCAGCCGGGCGTGCCGCTCGGCGAGGCGGACCAGCGCGGCGCGCGCGGTCTCCAGGTCACCGGCACCGACGCACGCCTCGATCCAGTCCGGCTCGAAGCGCTGCGCGAGCGGCTCGGCGATCCCCGAGCCGTCCAACTCGGCGACGAGTGCCCCGTACGCGGCGGCGGCCTCGGCCATCCGGCCGGCGGAGAGCGCCACGAACCCGGCCAGCTGCAGGTGGATCCGCCGGCACCAGGCGTCGTCGAACTCGTCGGCCCGGCGCAGCCCGCCCTCGGCCACCGCGCCGGCCTCGGCGAGCCGGCCCCGGTAGGCGTCCAGCATGCCGGCCAGCCAGGTCTCGCCGACCAGGCCGGTGCCGAGCTGCTCGCCCAGCTCGCGGGCCGCCGCGATGTGCTCCCCGGCCGCGTCGAACCGGCCGGCCAGCAGCTCGGCCTCGCCCAGGTGGGTGAGCATCTCGTGCTGCCACGGTTCGTCGCCGCGCGCCACGGCCCGACCCAGCATGTGGTGCAGCCGCGCCCTGGCCCGCTCATGATCGTCCGTGGCCTTCCACCAGATCGCCGGAATCGACCCGGCGAGCCAGGACGGTTCACCGGCCTCCAGGACCAGCGCCCGGTCGAGCAGTTCGGTCCGGGCCGGACGCCCGGCGCGTACCTCGTGGAAGAACAGCAGCAACAGCGCGGCGGTGAGCAGCGGACGGTGCTCGTCCCGGTCGGACAGGTGCGCGATGGCGGCCTCGGCGTGCCGGCGGGCGGGCTCCGGAGCGTCCTGGAACAGGGTCAGGTGCGTGTGGATGCGTCCGGCCAGGTCGTGATGCCCCTCGGCCGCGGCCAACGCACGCCGGGCGAGGGATACCGCGCCGGTGAGGTCGTCGACGCACCAGGCGACCATGGCGCGCAGCAGCAGGGCCTCCGCGTGCGCCGCGCCGGTCAGCTGTCCGGCGGCGGCGTCCGCCGCCGCACCGGCCGCCGCGTAGTCGCCGCTGTCGATCCGGCACTGCACCGCGTCCAGGCGCCGCCGGTCCCGATCCGCCGCGGCCGTCGGGGGCGTGAGGTCGGCGGCACGGTCGTACCACTCGGCGGCGACGGCGGGAGCGCCCCGGGAGTGTTGGCGTGCGGCCGCGGCGGCCAGTTCGGCGGCGAGCGCCTCGTCCGGCGCCACCGTGCACCGGGCGAGCTGCCGCGCCCGCTCGTCCGGGTCGGACACCGCCTCGGCCAGCACACCGTTGAGCCGGCGCCGGACGCCGGACGGGATGCTCTCGCGCACCGCGGCGGCGTACAGCGGGTGGGCGAAGCTGATCCGCCTCGGCGTCACGCTCAACAGGCCAGCCTCCTCCGCCGCGTCGAACGCGTCCACCGGCACGCCGGCCGCGTGCAGGTCCGGCAGGGTGGGCACGCTCAGCAGCGCGGCCAGGCGCACCGCGTCACGGCTGGGCCGGGGCAGTGCCCGCAGGGCGTCCGCGAGCAGTTGACGCATCGACGACGGCACCGGCAGGTCCTCGCCCGGCCGCGGTGGCCGGGGCAACCGCAGCACCGCCCGGGCCAGCTCGATGGCCAGCAGCGGGTTGCCCCCGGCGTCCCGGGTGATCCGGGCGAGCAAGGGGCGGCTGAGCGTGCCCCCGAGCCGCGCCTGCACGATGCGGTGCAGCGCCGCCGGGCCCAGCGGCGGCACGCCGATCCGGGTGAGCCGGCGGTCGCCGGCCCGGTCGTCGTCGAGCCCGAGCGGGAGGGCGGGCGCCCCGGCCGCGTCGGTACGGCGGGTGAGTAGGGTGGCCGGCCAGCGGGCAAGGCGGCGCAGCGCGAACCGCAGGGCCCGCTCGCTCGGCGGATCGAGCCAGGGCGCGTCGTCGATGGCGAGCAGCACCGGCACCTCGCCACCCGTCGCGGCCTCGAACAACGAACGGGTGGCCGCCCCCACCGCCCGCTCGTCGATCGCCTCGTCGTGGTCGGCGGACAGCAGCACCACCTCGGCGGCGATCCGCTGTGGCGGGGGCAGGGCCGCCACCCGGCCGGCCAGCGGCCGCAGCACGTCGGCCAGGGCCGCGTACGGCAACACGGCCTCGGCCTCGGTCGGCGCGCTGGCCAGCAGGACCCAGCCGGACCGCTCGGCCCGGGCGACGACGGCCCGCCACAGCGCGGTCTTGCCGATGCCACTGGGGCCTTCCAGGAGCGCCGACGCCCCGCCCACCAGCGCTCGCCAGGTCTGCTCGAGGGTCGCGTCACGGCCGACGAGGGAGGCGTCCATGGCGGGATGATGGCACAGCCGTGCCATCCCGCCGAGCGATGTGGTCGCTCACTTCGGCGCGTGTCCGCACACCGCCACGTTCGGGATGACCTCCTCGTTGCGGTAGACGTCGGCGCTCCAGCGCGGTCCGCTCGCCGCCACGACGGGTGGGATCGTCGGCGCTCTACTCGGTGTCAACAGGCTGAGGATCTTGTTGATCACCTTCACCACGGGTTCGAGGATCCGGTAACCGACGCCGAAGACGGCCTTCACTCCGATGCCCACCCCCCGGCACTGCGCGTACGGCGCGCCGAGGGCGGAGCCGAGCGTCGAGCCGTACGACGTGGTCAGCTCGAAGTAGACGCCGGCCGTGAACAGGAAGGCGCTGAGGCCGACGGTGAACCGGACGCCGTGGCGGATGACCAGGCCCATGACCCCGACCGGTACCCCGGTGAGCGAGTTGAGCAGACTCTTGCGGCGCTGGAACTGCTCGGTGACGCGCGGCCCGACGCTGCCGTTGACGTAGCCGAAGCCGAGCTTGCCGGCCAGGGAGTATTCACCCGAGCCCTTGACCGTGCCCGCCTTGGCGCCGAACGCGGTGGCGACCTCGAGGGTCTGGCTGACCGTGAACGAGAGCGGGATCCCGATCACCTGACCGATGGGGAAGGAGATGTCGACCGGGATCGGGAACACCTTCTTGTGGTTCTGCCCGTCCTGGATGCCACCCTCGAAGTCGACCTTGATCCCGAACCCACCGCTGATCTCCAGCTCCGCCCGCGTCACCTTCCCGGCGCCGATGGCGAGGTGGAAGGCGGCGTCCGGTCGCTTGAAGGTGAGCGTGACTGTGCCGACGAGCCGGACCCCTCCGTCGTCGTAGGCGAAATGGGCGCCCACGCCGTCGGAACAGCAGCTGGAGTACACCTGGTAGCCGTGGGTTCTCGTGCCGACCCGGCCACCCCGCTGCGGGGGTGGTTGCACCGGCGGGTCGGACGACCCGAGCAGCGGCGGCCGCCGCACCGGGCGGCTCCGGCCGAAGGTGCTCGGTGGCGTCGGCTGGTCCTCGGCCCACGACGGCTCGCCGGCGGGGTAGGTGACCGGATCGTCGAGGGTGACGCCCTGTTTCTCGAAGGTGCCGTCCCGGATGATCTCGGTGATGTCCACCGGGCCGATGGTCACCAGCAGGTCACCGCCGTCCTCGGCGATGTCCAGCACCCGGCCGACGCCGCGGCCGGTGATGAACATGACCTTGCCGGGTTCGAGCTGCCGGGCGTTCCTCGCGGCCGCGTCGATGCGCCAGGTGAGCCCGTCGGCGGTGACCGAACGCACCGAGCGGCCGCCCCCGCCCACCAGGACGACGTCAGGTTGCAGCGTGACCCCGGAAGCGGGTGCCGGCGCGGCACCGTAGCGCAGGTCCGCGTCGCCCATCGTCGCGTCGGTTCGCACCGCCGGCCGGAGACTGTCACAGCCGGTCAGCGCGATCAGGACCGCGACGGCGGCGGCGAGCAGGGCCCGCCCTCGACGGGGTCGCATCGACACCTCACATCCGCCCGGCGACGACGCGGGCGAGGCCCTCCAGCGGCTTGCGGTTCTCCGCCGGGTCGTTGAGCCGTACCAGCCGGACCGCCACCCACACGTCGGCCTTCCTGATGAAGAACGCCTCCAGCGTGAGGTGGGCCTCGTCCGCCACCCCGGACAGCGGCCGCACCTCGTGGCCGAGGTCGCGCTCGATGTCGAGGTACTTCTTCGCGCCGTCACCGACGTACACCTCGACCTGTGCGGTCGGGCCGGTGACCGGTGCGGTGTAGGTGCAGCTCTCCCGGACCGCCACCGCGTCGTCCACCGGCGTGCCGGCCAGTTTCTCCGCGTCCGCCTTGGACACCAGGGTGCAGGCGTCGGGCAGCGCGGAGGCCGGGCTGCTCTCCTCGCCCGCCGGGCTGTTCTCCCCGGTTGCCGGCTCCGCCGCGGTCGTCGGGGCCGGCTTGCCGCCCGCGGCGGGCTTGTCGTCCGAGCCGCCACAAGCGGTGGGCAGCACGAGCGCGACCACGGCCACACCGAGCACCGCGAGGTGTCTGCCACGCATCTGGATCCCCCTCACTCCGGCAGCGCGTCGAGCAGTTGACGCAGCTTCTGCTCATAGGTCGCGACGTCCATGCTGAAGCTGCTCATGATCATGGTGTAGCTGCCCTTGGGGCTGACCACGACGGCCTCTCCCGCGATGTCCTTGGCGGCGAGGTACGACCGGTCACCGAGGTCCACCACCTTGTCGTACTGCTCGCCGGCCTGCTCGTGCTGGTAGTCGTAGGTCGTCGCACCGGCGAACTCGGACGCCATGGTGATGGTGAGGCTGGCGACGCCGTTGCCGTCGCCGAACGCGCAGTTGCCCTGGTCCTTCATCGGTTTGCCGAGCAGTTCGGACACCCGGTCGGCGGTGAAGGGGCACGTCGGCACGGAGTCGGCGAGCTTGCCGAGGTCGTCCGATCTCGCGTCGACCCCCGAGCCGGTGCCGTTCGACGCGGAGGAGTCGGCCGAGCTGTCGCAGGCAGCGGGTACGAGCAGGGCGAGCAGCAGCAGCGGCAGCAGCCGCCGCCCTCGGGGGGCACGGGCTCGGGCGCGTGGTGCGGCGGGACGCCCCGCGGGGCGGACCGACGCGAACAGGTGACGGGCCATGCGGTCGACGCTATGGCGCGGGGGCCGCCGGGTAATCGGGTGATTCCCTACGCCGTCACGAATCGGCCCTGGCGCCGGCTGCCCGCACCGGCGCCAGGACCAGCGCATGATCCCGCTGCGGCCGGCGGCCACCGCCGTCGCCCCAGGGAGGCCGGCGAGGCCACCCGACAACGAGCATCAGGTCAGCAGCTTCTTCATCGACACGGCGTGCAGACCCCGCTGGCGCAGCCCGTCGAGGATCGGCCCGATGGCGGCCAGCGTGTCCCGGTGGCCGAAGTGCAGGCTGACGATCGAACCCGGCCGGACCTGGCTCATCGTGGTCCGGACCACCAACGGTGCACCCGGGTCAGTGTGGTCGAGCGAGTCGACGTCGTACGACACGCACGTCGGATAGCCCACCCGGCTGGCCTGGGCGCGGACCATGGCGTTGGCGTGCTGGGTCTGCGACGGGCGGAACCAGACGCCGATCGAGCCGGTGAGCTGCTTGATCCGCTGGGCGCACCGGTTGATCTCAGCGAACGCCTCGCCCGGGGTCAGCCGGCTGATGTCGGCATGGTTCTCGGTATGGTTGCCCAGCTCATGGCCGCCGTCGAGGACTCGCCGCGCCATCGCGGGCTGGTCGGCCAACCACGTACCGACCGCGAAGACGGTGACCCGGGCGTCGGCCCGCTCCAGTTCGGCCAGCAACTGGCGGGCGAGGGCGGGCTCCCCCTGGCCATGGAAGGTCAGCGCCACGTTGGGCCGGTCCCGTGGTCCGCTGCTGATCTCCCCCGGTAGGGCGGGAGGAGCGGAGGCCCCGGCGGCCGACGGGGGCGGGGAGGCGGGCGGCGACGTGGCCGACCGGGCGACCGACGGTCGGCGCGCCGGGTTACAGCCAGCCAGTCCGACAAGTCCGGCGGCCGCAGTGGCGGCGGCGCGCAGCGCGCCGCGGCGATCCGGTGACACTCCGCGATGCTAAGCCGCCGCCGGAGTGATGGAGAGGAAATCGAGGAGGCGGCGTGCGGTCTCCGCGGGCGCTTCCTCGGCGAGGAAATGCCCCGCCGGCATCGGGCCACCGTGCACCTCGTCCGCCCACTGCCGCCAGACCATCAGCGGCTCGTACCGGCCGGCGAGGAACCCGGTGCCGCTCCACAGCGCGAGGACCGGGCAGCTGATCCGCCGCCGGCCGCGGTCGGCCTCGTCGTGCGCGACGTCGAGGGTGATCGACGCCCGGTACTCCTCGCAGACGGCGTGGACGGTGTCGGGATGCCGGAACGCGTCGACGTAGGCGGCGCGGATGTCGGCCGGGAAGGCCTCCGGCTGGTCGGACCACGCGTCGAGCATGTGGTTGACGATGACGTCGGGGGCCTGGGCGATCAGCCGTTCGGGGACCGGTTCCGGGGCGGACAGAAAGGACCAGATCCAGAAGCCGCGGGTGAACTCCCGGTCCACGTTGCGGTAGGTGTCCGCGGTCGGGATGACGTCGAGCACCGCGAGCCGGGTGACCGCCCGCGGACGGTCCAACGCCATCCGGTACGCGCACCGCGCGCCCCGGTCATGGCCGACCACGCTGAACCGGTCGTACCCCAACTGCGCCATGACCTCGACCTGGTCGCGGGCGATCTCCCGCATGCTGTACGGCGCGTGGTCCGGGCCGGTCGGCGGTTTGCCGCTGGCACCGTACCCGCGCAGATCGGTGGCGACCACGGTGAACCGCTCGGCGAGCGCCGGCGCCACGTGCCGCCACATCAGGTGGGTCTCGGGAATGCCGTGCAGGAGCAGGACCGCTTCCCCCTGGCCGCCGCGACGTCCGTGGATCGTCGTACCGCTGCTGGCGAGGTCGAATGCCTCAAAACCGTCGTACATCAGGACCTCCGCGTCGGGCGGCAGGAGCGGTGCGCCGCACGACGGCGGCGCCGGGCGCCTCTGCCCGGCACCGCCGCGAGCGAGCTGATGTCAACCCTTGGCCTGCCGCTTGGCTTCCTGCGGATTGGCGCCCTTGTTGACCTTGTTGAGCGCCTGCCGCAGCTGGCCCTCGGTCATCTTGGAGTTGCCCTCGATGCCGGCGTTGTGGGCCTGCTGGCGCAGGTCGTGAAGCTTCTCGCGATCGGCCATGTCAGCCTCCCGTGTGCTCAAGAGCCTGAAGCGACTCCGGTTGGAGAGATCTGCGTTCCCGCAGCCCCTGGGGTCAAACGGTCGGCCGCGCGGGATCAGACGCCCGAGGGGTACGTCTCGGGCTCGGCGAGGGCGGTGGGCCGCAGGCGCAGCGGCCGGACCGCCTGGGACTCGTCGATCCAGCAGAACGCGTCGTACCGGTCGCCGAGCACGGTGGGGACGTAGTTACCGAAGCTCTCCCGTTCCGGGTGGTAGACGACGCCGATCGCCCGGTGGTCGAGTTCGTCAGTGAGCAGATCCAGCGGCTCGTCGCCGGGGAACACGAACAGGGCCTGCGCCGGCGCGGCGCCGTGCAGGACCTCCTCCAGCGAGTGCCGGCGGCCCGGCGGCACCGGCATCACCTCCATCGGCGCACCCCAGGCGTCGCCCGCGACCACGGTGCCGTGGTGGGTGCCGAAACCGACCAGCACGACCTGGTCGGCCCCGTACCGTCCGCGGGCGAGCTGGCCGATGTTGACCTCGCCCGCGTCGGTCATGTCGGTCGCGCGGGCGTCCCCGACATGGGTGTTGTGCGCCCAGACGACCCCCTTCGCCGCCGGCCCGTAGTGCCGCAGGAGGCGGTCGAGGCTGTCGTCCATGTGCCGGTCGCGGACGTTCCACGACTCGCGGCCACCGCGCGCCATGGTCCGGTAGTAGCGCTCCGCCCCGGCCACGACCTCCGCGTTCTGCCAGGCACCGAAGCGGCCCGCGCCGTCGGCGGCGGCCCGCTCGCGCAGCCCGACGAGCAGGTCGACGACCTCGTTCTCGCAGTTCGTCGGCACCAGGCGGGTGGCCAGCGCGTACTGCTGCGCGTCCTCCTCGTACGGCTGGAAGCAGCCGTACGCCGCCAGCGCCGCCGGTACCTGCTCCGGGTCGTGCTCGCGCAGGTAGACGAGGATCTCGCGCAGCGACTCCCACAACGAGTACACGTCCAGGCCGTGGAATCCGGCGCGGTCGGGCTCGTCCACCCGCTCGTTGCGGGTGCGCAGCCAGCGGGTGAAGTCGACGATCTCCTCGTTGGCCCACATCCACGTCGGCCAGCGCTCGAAGGTGGCCAGCGCGTCCCGGGGGTCCGCCGGTGCGTCGGGCCCGCAGCGGACGCTGCGGTCCACCCGGTCGCAGTCCGGCCAGTCGCCCTCGACGGCGACGAACGAGAA
Source organism: Micromonospora sp. NPDC047738 (assembly GCF_040642675.1). Lineage (NCBI taxonomy): Bacteria > Bacillati > Actinomycetota > Actinomycetes > Micromonosporales > Micromonosporaceae > Micromonospora > Micromonospora sp. NPDC047738. The sequence goes on along the minus strand of NZ_JBEYSO010000009.1, from coordinate 237,004 downwards.
ATCCTTCTCCTCGATCAGCCGGCGGGTGATCCACGCGCGCCAGGTGTAGAAGTCGTGCGTGCCGTGGCTCGCCTCGCCCAGCATCACCACGCGGGCGTCGCCCACCCGGTCCAGCAGTGCGTCCAGGTCTCCGGGGTCGGCCAGCGGCGCCGCCAGGCCGACGACCTCGTCGTCGTAGCGTCCCATGGGCGGGCGGTACCCGTTGCGGTAGCAGCCATGCGAGGCCGCCCACCCCGAGTTCGGCGCGCCGCCCGCCGCAAATCCGGCGCGCCGGCCGTGGCTCATGTGGACCCAACAGGACGGAAAGTACAGGCGGTGACCTTCCGCCGAAGTGATTACCAAGACAAGCCGCGGTGCGCCGTCCTTAAGGGCGGTGGTGAGTCGGCTTTCCGATTCCGGGTGGTCGAAGGCCGCGAGGGCTCTTGGCGTCATCTCGGCTGGTCGGGGCGGTTCTGCTGTTCGATGTACTGGCGCAGCACTGACAGCGGCGCGCCGGCGACGGAGCCGGCGAAGTAGGAGCCGGCCCACAGCCGGACGCCGCGCCAGTAGTAGCGGCGGATCTCAGGGAAGTCGCGGCGCAGGTAACGTGAGGACACGCCCTTGAGGGAGTTGACCAGTTTGGACAGTGTCACCTTGGGTGGGAAGTTGACCAGCAGGTGGACGTGGTTGTCGTCGCCGTCGAACTCGACCAGCTCGCACTCGAACTGTTCGCACACGTCCCGCATCACCTGTTCGAGGTAGCGCAGGTGTTCGTCGGTGAAGACGGGCGCCTGATACTTCGTAACGAAAACCAAATGGGCGTGGAGCAGGAAGAGACAGTGTCTGCCGGTGCGAACCGGGTGATCGATGGCCATGAAACCAACTGTAGGATTGGCGGTGTGAAAGCGGACACTGGCCGGCGATACCGGCTATACCCCACCGATGAGCAGGCGCAGCGCCTGACTGCGTGGGGGCACACGTGCCGCTGGCTGTACAACAGCGCCTTGGAACAGCGCCAGTTCGCCTGGCAGCAGCGCAAGGTCACCCTCGGGGTCACCGCCCAGTGCGCCTTCTTGACGGAGGCGCGTAAGGACTTCGACTGGGTGGCGGACCTGCCGGCGCAGTCTGGTCAGCAGGTGTTGCGCCAACTGGATCAGGCGTACCGCAACTGGTGGAACCCGCAGCACTCCGCCGGGGCGCCGACGCATAGACGCCGGTCTGCCCGGCTGTCGATTCCGTTCCCCGGTCAGGCGATCCACGTCCGCCACCTCAACCGCCGCTGGGGCGCCGTCAGCCTCCCGAAGATTGGCGATGTCAAGTTCCGCTGGTCCCGCCCCTTGGGCGGCACGGTCCGCAACGCGGTAGCGTCCTTCGACGGTGTGGCCTGGCACGTCGGGTTCGGCGTCCACGCCGACGTCAAGGCGCCCGAGGCGCACGCCCGGCCCGCCACTGTTGTGGGTGTTGACCGTGGAGTGAAGGTCGCTTTGGCGATGTCTGACGGGCGTATGTGGAACCGCGCCTTCACCTCACCCGATCAGGAGCGCCAGCTGGCCAGGCTGAAGTCGAAGGCCGGCCGGCAGGAGACCATCCGCCGCAAGCGCGGCGCGACAACCTCGAACCGTGCGCGTAAGGTCCGTGCGGAGATCGCCCGGACCGAGGCGAAGATCCGCAACCGGCGCCGCGACTTCGTGATGTGGGCGGCGAACCGGCTCTGCACCCAGCACGCGACCGTCAAGCTGGAACGCCTCAACATCAGGGCCATGACCGCCACCGCGAAGGGCACCGCCACCGAGCCTGGCCTCAACGTGGCCGCGAAGGCCGGACTGAACCGGGCAATCCTCGACAAAGGCTGGGGGCTGTTCCACGTGCCCCTGGCCAACCAGGCACGTACCACCGGCACCCGCATCGTGCGGGTGCCAGCCGCGTTCACCTCCCAGCGGTGCAGCCGCTGCGGGAACACCGACCGGAACAACCGCGAAAGCCAAGCGATGTTCCGGTGCGGGTCCTGCGGACACCAGGCCAACGCTGACGTGAACGCGGCGATCAACATCAGGGACGCCGCCGAGGCGCCGTCCCCACTCACCGGGCGGGCAGTCCGGGACAGGAGCCGAAAGGCGTCCTGTCGACCACCCACCCAGCGTCACAGACAACCGACGCTGGAAACGGGAATCTCCCGCCAGGCGGGAGTGGATGTCAATGTCGCCATTGACCTGCGACGCCGACGGCCCGCGACCTCCCGACGAGCACGACAAGGAGAGACCCGGCATGGCTGACTTCGTCGGTGCGGTAGATCAGGGCACCACCAGCACCCGTTTCATGATCTTCGACCACGGTGGCAACGAGGTCGGCCGCCACCAGCTCGAACACCAGCAGATCCTGCCCCAGGCCGGCTGGGTCGAGCACAATCCGCTGGAGATCTGGGAGCGGGCCCAGACGGTGATCCGGACCGCCATGAACGCGCGCGGTCTGACCGCCGCCGACCTGGCCGCGCTGGGCATCACCAACCAGCGCGAGACCACGGTGGTGTGGAACCGCCGCACCGGCCGGCCCTACTACAACGCCATCGTCTGGCAGGACACCCGCACCGACCGCATCGCCGCGGCGCTGGAACGTGAGGGGAAGGGCGACGTCATCCGGCGCAAGGCGGGGCTGCCGCCGGCGACGTACTTCTCCGGCGGGAAGATCCAGTGGATCCTCGAGAACGTGGACGGGGTCCGTGCGGCCGCCGAGCGGGGCGAGGCCGTGTTCGGCAACACCGACACCTGGCTGCTGTGGAACCTCACCGGCGGGGTCGAGGGCGGCGTGCACGTCACCGATGCCACCAACGCCAGCCGCACGATGCTGATGAACCTGGAGACGCTGGACTGGGACGACGAGCTGCTGTCCTTCTTCGACATTCCCCGCGCCATGCTGCCGGAGATCCGGCCGTCGTCGGACCCGCGCTCGTACGGCAGCACCGGGCCGCACGGACCGTTCAGCGGCCCGGTCCCGCTGACCGGCGACCTCGGCGACCAGCAGGCCGCCACGGTCGGGCAGGTCTGCTTCGCCCCGGGCGAGGCGAAGAACACCTACGGCACCGGCAACTTCATGCTGCTCAACACCGGCCGGGAGATCGTGCGGTCGAAGGCCGGGCTGCTCACCACGGTGTGCTACCAGTTCGGCGACGAGGCACCGGTTTACGCGCTCGAAGGCTCCATCGCGGTCACCGGCTCCGCCGTGCAGTGGCTGCGCGACCAACTCAAGATCATCAGCAGCGCGGCGCAGAGTGAGATCCTGGCCAGCCAGGTGGCGGACAGCGGCGGCGTGTACTTCGTGCCCGCCTTCTCCGGGCTGTTCGCACCGTACTGGCGCTCCGACGCCCGCGGCGCCATCGTCGGCCTGTCCCGCTACAACACCGACGCCCACATCGCCCGGGCCACCCTCGAGTCCATCTGCTACCAGAGCCGGGACGTGGCCGAGGCCATGGCACAGGACTCCGGGGTGCATCTGGAATGCCTCAAGGTCGACGGCGGGGTCACCGTCAACGACCTGTGCATGCAGTTGCAGGCCGACATCCTCGGCGTGCCGGTCAGCCGGCCGGTGGTCGCCGAGACCACCGCGCTCGGCGCCGCGTACGCGGCCGGCCTCGCCGTGCGGTTCTGGAAGAACACCGACGAGCTGCGGGCGAACTGGAACGAGAGCAGGCGCTGGCAGCCGGCCTGGTCACCGGAGCAGCGGGAGAACGGCTACGCCCGGTGGAAGAAGGCCGTCCAGCGCACCCTCGACTGGGTCGAGGTGGACTGACCGCCGTACCTTTACCCTCCACGGGAGGGTCCGCCAGATGCCGGCGGCGCGGCGAGAAGCCGCTTGATCTCCGCGGCGGCCGGGTGGGCCGGCGCGACGGCCAGGAAACGCCGCAGGGTCGTCGCCGCCTCGGCGGCCTGAGTGGTCCGCTGCGCCAGTCCCAGCACGAGCAGGCCGTCGGGGGAGTCGGGCTCGCGGGCCAGGACCTCCCGGGCGGTGCGTTGGGCGCCAGTGCTGTCACCGGCCCGCAGCAGCGCGAACGCGAGCCGCAGCCGGACGCCGTCGTCGGGCCTCTCCCGCAGCGCCTCCTGGTACATCCGCGCCGCGGCGTCGTACCGGTTCTGCGTCTCCAGGTCGTGGGCGAGTTGGAGGGCGACCGCGACCGGGTCGGCGGGGGCCGGCCGCGCGGGCGGGTCGAGCCGGTCGGCGGCGACCGCGACGGACGCCACCAGCGCCACCACCCCCACCGACGCCACCCGCCAGGCTCGCCGCGCGCCCCGGGCGTCCGGCGTCGACGGCGCGGCCGGACGGGCCCGGCCGGTGCGGGGGCGTAGCGTCCGCACTGCCGCGTAGCCGCCGGTCAGCAGGGCCAGCGCGGGTACGCCCCACAGCAGCAGCTTGACCCCGCGGGCCGGCGGGTCGGTCAGCACGTCCGCGCCGTACCGCTGGACGAACCAGCGCCGGATCTCGTCGCGGTCCCGCCCCTGGGCGAGCTGGTCCGCCACCACCTGTCGCATCGCCACGGCGATTGGTGACCGGGAGTCCGCCACCGACTCGCCCTGGCAGGCCGGGCAGCGCAGCCCGGCAGCCACCGCGCGGACCGGATTCTGGCGGCCGTGGTCGCTCGTCGTCCGGGCCAGCCCGATGCCGGCCGCGGCGGCCAGCGCGACGAGCACGAGCGCCACGAGGGCGTCTCTGCGGGAGAGAAGCCCTGGGGCGGGTCGCCACCTCATCCGGCCAGCAGCGGCGCGATCCGCTGCTCCAGCCACTGCCGGGTCACCACGCCTTGCCGCCGGTCGACGAGCCGGCCGTCGCGGTCGACCACGAAGGTCTCCGGTACGCCCCGCACACCCCACTCGACAGCCCGGGTGCCGTCCGGGTCCGGCACCACGGTCAGCCCTTTCGCGCCGGTCTCGTCGAGCAGCGCCCGGACCGCCTCGGCACCGTCGCGGATGTTCAGCCCGACCAGCCGCACGCCGCGTGGCGACCACTCACGCTCGGCGTCGACCAGCAGCGGCAGCTCGTCCCGGCAGGGCCCGCACCAGGAGGCGAAGACGTTGACCAGCACCACCTGGCCCCGGACGTCGGAGAGCGCGAAGCGGCCACCATCCAGGGTGGGGCCGGACAGCGCCGGGGCGGGTGTGCCCGCCACCGCCAACCCCTCGCCCGGGTTCGGGGCGGCGGGTGCGCGCAGGCCGAGGACGACCAGAGTGCCGACGACAGCGGTGAGTACGAGGACCACCGCCGGCCCGCCGCGCAGCCATCCGGGGCGGCGCAGCGCCGGGCGCCTCACCGTGCCGCTCCGGAACCGACGGCCACCGGGGCGGGCTCCGCCCGGCCGGCGCGGGCGGCCGGCCGCCGTGTGGAGCGGGCGGCGGCGAGCAGCCCGCCGGTGGCGGTCAGCGCCCCGCCGGCCCAGATCAGGCCGACGAGCGGGTTCACCGCGAGTCGTACGGTGGCGCTGCCGCTGTCCTCGCTGACCGCGATCAGCGTGACGTACGTGTCCCGCAGCAGGCCGGTGCCGATCGCCGGCACGGTCACCGCGGTGTCCCGGGCCGGGTGATAGCGCAGCGCCGGGGTGATCGCCGGGCCGGCGCGGCCCGACGCGGTGAGCGCCAGCCGGGCCCGCACCGCCATGCTCCCGCTGCCGCCGGTCCGGTCCACGCCGACCAGGCGGACCGCGACGTCACCCACCCGCAGGGTCTCGCCGACCCGCAGTGTCCGTTCGGCGTCCCGCCCGTACGCCGACGACCCGGCGACGCCCAGCGCGACCAGGGCGAGCCCGGCGTGCGCGACCAGCCCGGCGAGCCGGCCGGGGCGGGGGCCGGACCGGCGCAGCCGGTGGACCAGGTCACCGGCCAGTCCGGTGAGGACGAACGCCGCCGCGCCGAACGCGGTGAGCGCGGCCGGGCCGGGTCGGCTGAGCAGTCCGACCAGAGCCACCGTGCCGAGGCCGACGCCGGCGGGCACGGCGAGCCGCCGCAGCGCCGCCGACCGGTCACGTAGGGCGGGCGGCACGCCCAGCACCAGCAGCACCACCACCGCCAGCGGCACCGCGGTGCGCTGGTAGTAGGCGGGTCCCACGGACGCGCGGGTCCCGCCCAAGGGGGCGGACAGCAGCGGCAGGATCGTGCCGATCAGCACCACTGCGGCGATGGTCACCAGGAGTACCCCGTTGACCAGCACGAGGGTGGGGCGGGAGAGCGCCCGCGGCCGTCCGGTGCGGGCCGGTTCGGGGGCCCGCCGGCCGGTCAGGACGGTCGACACAACCACCGCCAGCAGCACGAAGCCGAGCAGCATCGGACCCAGCGGTGAATCGGTGAAGGCGTGCACGCTGGCCACCGCGCCGGACCGGGTGAGGAAGGTGCCCAGCAGCACCAGCAGGAAGCTCGCGCAGGCGAGTGCGCTGTGCCAGGCGGTCCGGCCGCGTACCAGCGTGGTGTGCAGGAACGCGGTGGCGGTGAGCCAGGGCAGCAGGGAGGCGTTCTCCACCGGGTCCCAGGCCCAGTAACCGCCCCAGCCCAGCACCGCGTACGACCACCAGGCGCCGAGGCCGATGCCGCCGGTGAGCGCGGCCCAGGCCACCAGCGCCCACGGGCGGGCCATCCGCACCCAGTCGCGTCCGTCCCGCCCGGCCAGCGGCGCCGCGAGCGCGAACGCGAAGGGTACGACCAGACCGAGATAACCGGCGTAGAGCAGCGGCGGGTGTACGCCCATGGCCGGGTGCTGCTGCAGCAGTGGGTTCGGTCCGGGGCCGTCGGTCGGCACCGGGCTCACCGGGCGGAACGGGTTCGCGGCGAAGCTGGACAGCGCGAAGAAGAACAGCATGACCACGCTGACGACCACCATCGCGTACCCGTGCAGCCGGGGCGGGTACGCGCGCCGGGCCAGCAGCGCCGCGTACCCGCCGAGGACCAGCAGCCACAGCAGCAGCGAGCCGTCCAGCGCGGACCACAGGCTGGTCAGCGTGTAGTAGAGCGGGACGTGCCGGCCGCCGTTCTCGGCCACGAACCGTACGCTGAAGTCGTGCCGGAGCAGCGCGGTCTCCAGCAGGGCGCAGGCCACGGCGGCGGCGGCCAGGGTGGCGGTGCTGCCGAGCCGGGCGGTGCGTACGGGCGCGTCGAACAGGGCCACCCGCAGCCAGAGCAGGGCGGTCAGGGTCGCGCAGGCCAGCCCGATGGCGAGGCTGGCGGTGCCGAGGTCACCGAGCATTGACCGGAGCCACGGGTGGGGACGACGGCCGGTACTCGTTGCCGTGCCGGACCACCACGTGGTCCGAGCGGAACACACCGTCGGACGACAGCGTGCCCTCGACGACCGCCCCGGTTCCCTCCCGGAACGTCTCGGGCGGCGCGCCGCGTTGCTCGACGGCGATCTCGCGACCCGCCGCCGCGAGCCGGAACGTCACCAGGTCGCCGTCGTGGCGCAGCGATCCGGGCACCACGTCACCGCCGAGGCGGACCCGGTGCCGGGCGAGGTCCGGGTCGTCGAGCAGCTCTGCCGGGGTCCGGTAGTAGGTGACGGTGTCGCGAAGCGCGCTGGTGACCAGCAGACCGCTGGCGGCGAGCAGCACGGCGAGGAGGGCCACCCGGCCCGTCCGGCGACGCATCATCCGACTCTCACCCGGGTGCGTTCGGCGGTGGGGGCGGGCTCGGGCGCCAGGCGGCGCTCCAGTCGGACCACCCGGTGCAGCAGCACGCAGCACGCGGCGAGGGTTGCGGCGGCCACGGCGAGCAGCAGCGCGGTGGCCATCCGGGCGTCGATCGGCGGCCGGTGCGGGGCCAGCATCGTCGCCTGCTGGTGCAGCGAGCGCCACCAGACGACCGAGAAGTGCACCACGGGCACGAGGAGGAACCCGGCCACCCCGGCGACGGCGGCGGGCTTCGCCACCCGGTGGTCGCCGCCGTCGCGTCCCCCGGTCCGCTCGGCCAGCGCCCGCCGTAGGGCGAGGTAGCCGGCGTAGGTGAGCAGCAGCAGGGCCGTGCTGACCAGGCGGGGATCCCAGGCCCACCAGGTGCCCCAGACCAGGTGCCCCCAGACGGATCCGGTGGCGATGGCGGCGGCGGTGAGCACCACGCCGAGCTCGGCCGCCGCCCGGGCGAACCGGTCCCAGCGCAGGTCACCGCCGATCAGGTACGCCCCGCTGGCCACGAGCACGACCGCGAACGCGGCGTACGCCACCCAGGCGGCGGGGACGTGCACGTACATCAGCCGTTGCGCGTCGCCCTGCAGTTCGTCGGGGGGCGCGAGCCACGCGCCGGCCGCCGTGGCCGCCGCGGCGAGCCCGCCGGCGACCCAGCCCATCGTCCGGCGCGCGGCGGCCGCTCTGGCCGTGTCCGCGACGAGGTCCACCGTGGAGGCTTGCATGATCTCCCTGTCCGCGTCCCAGGGGCGCTTGACCGAAGGTGGGGACTGGAGCCCACCATAAGGCGCTCGTAGCCCTATATCCCTCCGTTCGGAATAAAACGGGTGAAGGCGGTCAACCGGGACTAAGGTCCTTGCCGATGAGGACGACAGCGGAGACTGCCCCGCACCCGGCCCGGCGGCAGCGCCGACCCGGGCCGATGCTGCTGCTGGCCGGCCTGCTGCTGCTCGCCGGCTGCTCCGGCGGGTCACCGTCCGCGTTGAATCCGCAGGGGACCGGAGCGGCCCGGGTCAACGGCCTCTGGTGGCTGCTGTTCTGGATCTCCGTGGCGGTGTTCGCCGAGGTCATGGCGCTGCTCGCGTGGGCGCTGGTGTTCCGGCGGGGCGCCGCCCGGGTGCGCCACGGCCAGCCGCTGCGCTTCGTGACGATCGCCGGCGCCGGACTGCCGTTCATCATCCTCGTGGCCGTGTACGGCGTCGGCCTGCGGGACCTCGCCGCGCTCGGCGCCGGACCGGGCCGGGACGCGCTGACCGTGGAGGTCATCGGCCACCAGTGGTGGTGGGAGGTGCGCTACGCGGGCCGATCCGGCGCCACCGCCAACGAGATCCACATCCCGGTGGGGGAGCGGGTCAAGGTACGCCTGCGCACCGACGACGTGCTGCACAGCTTCTGGGTGCCGCAGCTGATGCCGAAGACCGACCTGATCTCCGGCGAGACCCGCGAGACCTGGCTGGAGGCGCGGCAGGCCGGCAGCTACCGCGGCCAGTGCGCCGAGTACTGCGGCACCCAGCACGCCCACATGGCGTTCCTCGTGGTGGCGCAACCCCGCGCCGACTTCGACGCCTTCCTGGACCGGCTCGACGCCCCGGCCCGGGCGCCCCAGACGGATGCCGAACGGCGCGGCCAGCAGACCTTCGTGCAGGGCACCTGCGCCGCCTGCCACTCGATCCGGGGCACCGGCGCGCAGGGGCGGGTCGGGCCCGACCTGTCGAACGTGGGATCGCGGTGGAGCATCGGCGCCGGCGCCGTACCCAACGACGCCGGCCACCTCGGCGGCTGGATCGCCAACTCGCAGACCGTCAAGCCCGGCAACGCCATGCCGCCGCAACCGGTCGACGCCGCCCGACTGCCCGACCTCATCGCCTACCTTCGGTCGCTGGAGTAGGGGCCACCATGTCCACAACCACCAGCACACCACCCGGCATCGGCCGCGACGACCTGACCCGGCTGGCCGAGCACTGGGACGAACCCCGCTCGCTGCGCGCCTGGCTCACCACTGTGGACCACAAGAAGATCGGCCGACGGTACCTGGTCACCGCCGCGTTCTTCTTCGTCCTCGCCGGGCTCAGCGCCCTGCTGATGCGCACCCAGCTCGCCCGGCCCGAGTCCGGCGTGCTGTCGCCGCAGGAGTACAACCAGCTCTTCACCATGCACGGCACGGCGATGATCTTCCTGTTCGCCACGCCGATGCTGTTCGGCTTCGGCAACTTCCTCGTCCCGCTGATGATCGGCTCCCGGGACATGGCGTTCCCCAGGTTGAACGCCTTCGGCTACTGGGCGTTCCTCTTCGCCGGGCTGTTCATGTGGGCGAGCCTGCCGTTCGGGGCGGCGCCGAACAACGGCTGGTTCGCCTACGCGCCGCTCAACCAGGAACAGCACAACCCCGGCCTGCACATGGACGTCTACGCGCTGGGCCTGCTCTTCCTCGGCATCTCCACCACCTCGGGCGCGATCAACTTCATCGTCACCGCGCTCAAGCTGCGCGCGCCGGGGATGTCGCTCAACCGGGTGCCGTTGTTCGTCTGGGCGATCGTGGCCACCGCCTTCATGGTGGTCTTCGCCCTGCCCGCGCTGAACACGGACAACGCGCTGCTCTTCCTCGACCGCCGGTTCGACACCCACTTCTTCGACCCGGGCGGCGGCGGGAACGTGCTGCTCTGGCAGCACCTGTTCTGGATCTTCGGGCACCCCGACGTCTACATCATCGTGATGCCCGGGCTGGGCATCGTCTCCGCCGTGCTCCCCGCGTTCACCCGCCGTGGCGTCGTCGGCTACCCGCTGATCGTGCTGGCGATCGTCGCGATCTCCATCGTCTCGTTCGGGGTCTGGGTGCACCACATGTTCGCCACCGGGCTGCCGCAGTTGTCGTACAGCTTCTTCAGCGCGGCCAGCACCATCATCACCATCCCGTCCGGGATCCAGATCTTCGCCTGGCTGGCCACCATGATGCTCGGCCGGCTGGTGCTGCGGGTCCCGCTGCTGTTCGTCATCGGGTTCATCGTGACCTTCGTGCTCGGCGGCTTCACCGGCGCGATGTTCGCGCTGACCGCCTTCGACCAACAGGTCACCGACTCGTACTTCGTGGTGGCCCACTTCCACTACGTGCTGCTCGGCGGGGCGCTCTTCCCGATACTCGCCGGCATCTACTTCTGGCTCCCCAAGATCACCGGTCGGATGTACCACGAGGGGCTCGGGCGGTGGGCGTTCTGGCTGGTCTTCACCGGCATGCACGTCACGTTCTTCCCCATGCACCTCTACGGCCTGTTCGGCATGCCCCGGCGCGTCTACACCTACCGCAGCGACCTGGGCTGGGATGTGGGGAACCTGATCAGCAGCATCGGGTCGTACGTGCTGGCACTCGGGCTGCTGCTGGTGCTCATCGGCGTGGTGCACGCGATCCGGCGGGGCCGGCCGGCCGGGCCGGACCCGTGGGAGGGCGACAGCCTGGAATGGTCGGCCGCCTCGCCACCCGAGGCGTACAACTTCCCGGTCATTCCCCGCGTGCACAGCCTGCATCCCACCTGGGACGAACGGACCGTGGAGTCGACCACCACGGGCGCGACCAAGGACCGCATCCTCAGCGAGGGCAAGCGCACCCTGTTCACCAGCGAGCTGGACGCGCGCCCCGAGCGCGCGGCGCAGATGCCGGAGCCGTCGTTCAAGCCGCTCGTGCTCGCCGGCGTACTGCTGATCTTCTTCACCGCCCTGCTGCTGGGCGCGTACCCGGTCGCGGTGGCCGCCGTACTGGCGGTGGCGGCGACGATCGCGGCGTGGCTCTGGCCGCCCCGGCGGCCCGACGAGGAAATCGGGATAGCGTCATGACGGACCGGGGCGGGGTGGTGGCCGCGGCCACCGGTGTCGAGGCGCTGACCACGGAGGAGCCGGTCGGCCGGCCGACCGGCTGGTGGGGCATGGTGATGTTCGTGGCCACCGAGGCCACCCTCTTCGCCTGCCTGCTCGGCAGCTACTTCTACCTCCGCTTCCAGCACGGCCCCGTCTGGCCGCCCGACGGCATCGACAAGCCGAAGCTGCTCATCCCGCTGGTGATGACCGGGGTGCTGGTGCCCAGCAGCCTGCCGGTGGTCTGGGCGGAACACGGCATCCGGCGGGGCCAGCGCTGGCGTCTGCGCGCCGGTCTCGCCGCGACCCTGGTGATGGGGCTGTCCTTCATGGCCCTACTGGTCATCGAGTACCAGGACGACCTCCGGCTCTTCACCATGACCACCAACGTCTACGGGTCGCTGTTCTACGTGATCACCGGGTTCCACGGGCTGCACGTGAGCGTCGGGTTGATGATGATCGGGTGGCTGCTCGTCGCCTCCCTGCGCGGCGGCAGCTTCGGGTCCCACCGCCACGAACGGGTCCGCAACGCCGCGATCTACTGGCACTTCGTCGACACGGTGTGGGTCGCCATCCTGTTCACCGTCTACCTTTCCCCGCGCCTGTGATGACCGCGCGACCCGGCCCACACGCCCGCCTGACCGGCGGGCTGCTGCTCTGGTACGGCGTGCTCGGCGGCGCGATCGCCTGGGCGGTGCATCTGATCGCCGCCTGGAGCCTGGACGAACTCGCCTGCGCCGCCAAGTCCGAGCGCATCGCCGGCGTACCGCTCTGGCAGGCCCTCAGCGTCGCCGTGTTCGTCCCGGGCGTGGCCACCCTGGGATCGTTGCTGGTCGCCACCCTGGTGCTGAGGCGTACCGGGCAGGCGCGGGCGGCCGGCGCCCACGACCGGGCCCTCGACCGGTCCCGGATGCTCGCCGTGGTGGGTGTCTGGGCGAACCTGCTGTTCCTGACGATCATCGCGCTCGGCGGCGTCGCCGTGCTGGTGTTCCCGCCATGTCAGGGCTGAGCGGCTACCGGGCCCACGGGCCCGGCCCCGGCGAGGTGACCGACGGCCTGCTGACCATGCTGGTCGTCGCGGGGCTCTGCCTGCTCGCCGCCGGCTACGGCCGGGGCGTGCAGGAGCTGTGGGCGCGCCGTGGCCCCGGCCGGGTCGTGCCGGGCTGGCGGGTGGCTGCGTTCGGCGGTGGGCTGCTGGTGGTGCTGGCGGCCGACCAGGGGCCGGTGCACCGGCTGGCGGAGTCCTCCTTCGCCGGCCACATGGCCCAGCACATGCTGCTCCTGCTGGTGGCCGGCCCGCTGCTCGCGGCGGGCGCGGCCGGGCTGCCGCTGACCGTGGCCGCACCCCGGCCGCTGCGCCGGCTGCTGGCCCGCTGGCGGGCCGCGGGCCCGGTGCGTCGGCTGCGTCGCCCGGCCGGGTACGCCCTGCTGGCCGCCGCGGCGCAGACCCTCGTCCTGTGGTTCTGGCACCTGCCGGGCCCGTACGTCGCCGCGGTGGACCGCCCGGTCCTGCACGCCGCCGAGCACGTGAGCCTGGTGGCGGCGGCCTGGCTGCTGTGGGCGCCGGTGCTCGGCCCGGCGCGCCACCGGGCGCCCGCTCCGGTGTCGCTGCTGCTGCTGGTCGGCACCATGCTGCCCGCGTCCGCCCTCGGCGCGGCCCTCACCTTCGCCCCCGAGCCGGTCTATCCCGCGCGCGTCCTCGGCCCCGACCCGGTCGCCGACCAGCAGCTCGCCGGGCTGTTGATGTGGGCGCCGATGGACGTGGCGGTGCTGGTGGCGACGTTGGCGGTCTTCCTCGCCTGGCTACTGCGGCTGGACCGGGACCGGCCCGACCACCTGGTTGCCGACCGGCCGGGCCGGCACCCGAAGCCGGCGGCGACCGGTGCCGCAACGGAAGGGATGGTGCGATGAGCCGTCGTCTCTGGATGCTGGGCGCCGTGCTGGCGGCGCTGCCGGTCGTCACCGTGGCCGGCTGCGCCTCGGCGCCGCCCCCACCGCCGCCCGAGTCCCGCGTCGGCCGGCCCGACCGGGGTGCGCAGCTCATCGCCCAGTACGGCTGCGGCTCGTGCCACACCATTCCCGGCATCGACCAGGCCGGTGGGCTGGTCGGCCCGCCGCTGACCCGCTTCGGTGCCCGGTCGTACATCGCCGGTGAGCTGCCCAACAACGCCGACAACCTGCAACGGTGGATCACCGACCCGCAGGCCGTCGAACCGGGCACCGCCATGCCGAAGCTGGGCGTCAGCGCGATCGACGCGCAGGACATCGCCGCGTACCTCTACACCCTGGACTGACCGATGCGGCGACCACGAGCGGTGACGCTGCCCACCCCGCACCCCCGCCGGGCCCTCGCGGTCGGGTCCGTCCTGGCGCTGGCCGCGGGACCGGTGGCGCTCGCGCCCGCACCCACCCCGAGCCCGACCGCCACCACCCCCGCCGCCGACCGGGGCACCCAGCTCTACCTGGAGCAGTGCGCGAGCTGCCACGGGCCGCAGGGACAGGGATCGCAGCGGGGCCCGTCCCTGATCGGCGTCGGACCGGCCTCGGTGGACTTCCAGCTCTCCACCGGGCGGATGCCGCTCTCGCAGGAGGTGCCGCAGGCCACCCGCCGCGCACCGGTCTTCTCCGCCGACGACATCTCCGCGCTGGTCGGCCACGTGGCCAGCTTCGGCGGCGGGGGCCCGCAGATTCCCCGGGTCGCGCCCGGCGACGTGGTCTCGGGCCGCGCACTCTTCGCCGCCAACTGCGCGCCCTGCCACGGGGCGGGCGGCTCCGGTGCGGTCCTCACCAACGGCTGGATCGCTCCGCCGCTGTACGAGTCCACGGCCACCCAGGTCGCCGAGGCGGTCCGGGTCGGGCCCGGGCTGATGCCGGCCTTCCCCAGCCAGGTGCTCACCGACCGGCAGGTGAACGACCTGACCAGCTACGTGCAGCGGCTGCGCTCCGAGCGACTGGACCGGGGCGGCAACCCGATCGGCCGGCTGGGACCGCTGGCCGAGGGGCTGGTCGGCTGGGTGGTGGTGCTCGCCCTGCTGGTGGGCGCCGTGCGATGGCTGGGCCGGAGGGCGGGGGAGTGAGCGGCCGGACTCCGTCGAAGAGCGAGCGGGCCGCGAGCCGCCGGATCACCGCCGCGTTCCTGGTGAGCGCCGCCGGGGCGGTCGGCTTCGCGGTCACGTACGGGTTGAACGGCGGTACCCAGTGGGAAGGGGTGTGCCTGGCGGTCGCCTTCGCCGGCCTGGCGGTGGGGCTCGCGGTCTGGTCCCGCCGGTTGGTGCCGGTCGGCGGCTACGTCGAGGAGCACGAGGGCTTCGTTCCGCCCCCCGCCGAGCAGGCAATGACCGCGGCGGTGTTCCGCGCGCCGGAGAGCCCGACGCGTCGGTGGGGGCTGCTCGCGGCGCTCGGCTTCGCGCTGACCGCCCTCGGCGTCGCCGCGCTGTTCCCGCTGCGCTCCCTGCTTCCGTTGGACCGGCAACGCCCGACGCGGTCGCTGAAGGACACCCCGTGGGGGCCGGGTGTCCGGCTGGTCGACGACCAGGGGCGACCGTTGCGGCCGGACGACGTGCCAGCCGACACAATGGTCGCGGTCTTTCCGGAGGGCAGCATCGACGTCGGGGACGCGCCCGCGTTCGCGGTCCGCCTCAACCCGGAGCGCTTCATCCGCCAGCCCGCTGGCGGGCACCTGGGCGGCCTGGTCGTCTGGTCGCTGCTCTGCACCCACGCCGGCTGCCCGGTGCGGCTCTACCTCAAGGGCGCCGGCCGGGTGCTCTGCCCCTGCCACCAGTCCTCGTTCGACCTGCTGGCCGGCGCCCGGCCGATCGCCGGCCCCGCGGCACGGCCCCTGCCGGGGCTGCCGATCGAGGTCGGCCCGGACGGCTTCCTGCGGGCCACCGGCGACTTCACCGCGCCGCCCGGCGCCGGATTCTGGAGCCGACCATGATCATGGGTCCGCTGGCCCGCGCGCTGGACGACCGGCTCCGGCTCTCCCCGATCACCCGCCGGGCGCTGGCGAAGATCTTCCCCGACCACTGGTCGTTCATGCTCGGGGAGATCGCGCTCTACTCGTTCATCGCGCTGATCCTCACCGGCGTCTATCTCACCTTCTTCTTCGACGCCAGCTCCGCCGACCGGGTCTACCAGGGCTCCTACGCCCCGCTGGACGGCGCCACCACCTCCGCCGCGTACGCCTCGACGGTGCGGCTGAGCTGGGACGTCCGGGCCGGACTGCTGATCCGGCAGACCCACCACTGGGCGGCGCTGGCCTTCGTCGCGGCGATCGTGCTGCACCTGTCCCGGATCTTCTTCACCGGGGCGTTCCGGAAGCCGCGCGAACTCAACTGGCTGATCGGCGTGACCATGCTGGCCCTCGCCCTGGCCAACGGCTTCACCGGCTACTCCATGCCCGACGACCTCCTGTCCGGGCTGGGTCTGCGGATCATCACCTCGGTGGTGGAGTCCATCCCCCTGGTGGGGACCTGGCTGGCCGCGCTGGCCCTCGGCGGCGAGTTCCCCTCCGACGAGATGATCCCGCGGATGTTCATCACCCACGTGCTGCTCGTACCGGCGATCCTCGTCGCCCTCGTCTCGCTGCATCTGGGCATCCTGGTGCGGCAGAAGCACAGCCAGTTCCCGGGCCCGGGACGGACCGAGCACAACGTGGTCGGCTCCCGGTTCTGGCCGGGTTACACCCTGCGCACGCTCGCCCTGTTCGCCTGGGTGCTGGCGGTGTTGTTCGCCCTCGGCGGGCTGGTCCAGATCAACCCGGTCTGGCTGTACGGTCCGTTCGCGCCGGCCGAGTCCAGCTCGCCGGCGCAGCCGGACTGGTATGTCGCCTGGGGCGACGGCGCGCTGCGCCTGTTCCCGCCGTGGGAGTTCCGCATCGGCGGGTACCTGGTGCCGGCCCCGTTCTTCCCCGGCGTCGTGCTCGGCGGGCTGAGCTTCGTCGCCCTCTACCTGTGGCCGTTCATCGAACGATGGTGCACCCGCGACCGCCGCCCGCATCAGCTGCTCGACCGGCCCCGGAACCACCCGGTCCGGGTCGGCATCGGCGTGGGCGCACTGACCTTCTACGTGGTCCTCGTGGTGGCCGCGGGCGACGACATCCTCGCCCGGCTGCTCCGGGTGCCGGTCTACGACCTGTTGGCGCTGTTCCGCGTCCTGGTGCTGGTCCTGCCGATCGTGACCGGCGTGCTCGCGTTCCTCATCGCGCGGGCGCTGCACCGGGGCGAGGCCGCCTCCCTCGGGGAACTCACCCGGGCCGACCTGCGCCGGGGGGCCCGCCCCGCGCCGCGGCGCCCGACCGGCGAGGACGAACCCGAGGTCCCCGTCCGCCACCGCCCGGGGGAGCGGATCGAGCTCTGGCCACAGGGTGAGGTGTGGCGGTGGCGCTACCGGAACGAGGCCGGACAGCTGACCCTCACCAACAACCGGGCCGTCACGTCGGAGGAGGAGGCGGTCGAGACCGCCCGGCTGGCCTACCCGGGCGTGGACCGGGTCGTGGTGCCGGGGCCGCCCCCGCCGCCGGCCCGGGCGCTCCGGGTGGCCCTGCGCCGCTGGGGACGCGCGACCGCCGCCGGGTCGCTGCTCGTCGCGGCGCTGCTCGGGCGCAGGCGGGAACGCCGCCGGCGGCGGGGCGGTGACGACGAACCTCCGCCGGCCGAGCAGGCAGACGCCACCTCGGGCGGCGGCGACCCGGCGTGAACCGCGGGCCGGTGGCGGCGGCCGGGTCTGCCGCCGCGGTCGGTCAGTCGCGCCCGCATGCCGCGTCCCGCAGCGCGGTGAGCAGGGCGCGCAGCGCCGGCTGCTCCAGCGAGGTCTCCCGGACCGCCGCGTGGATCCGCCGGACCGGCCGCGGGTTCCGGATCTCCCGGACGGCCACCTCGGGGTGGCGGCTGTCGAGGGCGGTCCGCGGGATCACGCTGACGCCGAGCCCGGCGGCGACGAAACCTTGCGCGGTGGGGTAGTCGTCGCACTCCACCGCGGTCCGCGGATGGAAACCCGCCGCCGCGCAGGCGGCCAGCACCACCTCCCGGCACGGCCCGGCCGGCTCGCTGCTGACCCAGGGCTCCGCGGCGAGATCGGCCAGGTCGACCGCCTCCTTCGCGGCGAGGCGGTGATCGCCGGGCAGGACGGCCAGGTACGGATCGTCGAGCAGGTGGACGAGGTGGACGCCGTCGCGGAGCGGCGCGCCCGTGCGGACGAGGATGGCCAGATCCGCGCGGCCCTGCGCCACCTCCGGCAGCGGGTCAGGGTCGATCAGCTTCAACTCGACGCGTACGTCCGGATGGTGGTGGCGGAACCGCGCCAGCGCGGGCGGGATCAGGGCGGCGCCGGCGGTGGCGAAGTAGCGCACCGTCAGTAGCCCGGTGCGGCCGGCCCGGAGCTCCGCCAGCGCGGTCTCCGCGTCGGCGATGCTCCGGCCGATGATGCCGGTGTGCTCGGTGAGCAGCCGGCCGGCCGCGGTGGGGCGTACGCCCCGGCCGATCCGCTCCAGCAGCCGGACGCCGGTCTGCCGCTCCAGCGCGGCGATCTGCTGGCTGACCGCCGACGGGGTGTAACCGAGATGGGTCGCGGCCGCGGTGACCGAGCCGCTGGTCACGACCGCGCGGAGGACCTGGAGGCGACGCACGTCAAGCATGTAGCAGAGCTTAACGGTCAGGTAGAAACGTTCACTTGTCCTGCTGATCCGGTCGGGGCACCGTGGAGCCGGCACGACGCGACGACACCCCTCGACGGGAGAGCCATGATCAGCGGCGGCGCACGGAACCTGCTCCGGATGGGCGTACTGGCCCTGTTGTGGGGCTCCACCTTCCTGTGGATCACCGTGGCCCTGGACGGGTTCACACCCGCCCAGGTGACCTTCGTCCGGTGCGCCCTGGGCGCCGCGGCACTCCTGCTGGCGTGCCGGCTGGCCGGCCACCGCCTGCCCACGGACCCGTCGATCTGGCGGCACCTGGCCGTGGCGGCCTTCCTCTGCAACGCCCTGCCGTTCGCGCTGTTCAGCCTCGGCCAGCGGACCGTCGACTCGGGAACCGCCGGGGTGCTGAACGCCACCACGCCGCTCTGGTCGCTGCTGCTGGGCCTCGCGATCGGCGCGGAGCGCGACCTGCGTCCGATCCGCCTCGGCGGCCTCCTGCTCGGCTTCGCCGGAGTCGTGACCATCTTCGCTCCGTGGCGCCACGGGGGTCTGGTCAGCTGGAACGCCCTGGCCATCCTCGGCGCGGCCGTCAGCTACGCCGCCGCCTTCGCCTACCTGGGGCGGACCCTGGTCGGCCGAGGCGTACCGACGATCGTGCTGTCCAGCGCCCAACTGCTCGTCGCGACCGGCTGGAGCGCCCTGTTCCTGCCCGTCGGTGGCCTCGACGCGCCGCGGGTGACCGTGGCGTCGGTCGGCGCCCTCGTCGTCCTCGCCCTCGGCTGCACGGCGGTCACCTTCCACCTCACCTACAAGATCATCACCCACGAGGGCGCCACCAACGCCGCCAGCGTCGGCTATCTCCTGCCGGTCGTCTCGGTGACGTTGGGCGCGCTCCTGCTCGACGAGCCGGTCACCATCCGGATGACCGTCGGCATGGTCGTCGTCCTGCTCGGCGTCGGCCTGACCCGGTGGCCGCCACGGGCGCCGGAGGCAGCGCCCGCCGCCGAGGTGGGCCATTCGCCGGCCGGCCGGCCGGTCGCGGACCCGGCGAACGCCGGGCCTGCCGCGGCGGCGGGCACCCGAGCCGGTTGAGCGGATCCTCCGCGCACCCACCGGTGTGCCACCGCCTGCGGCCCGCCCACTCACGCCGGTCGGATGAGGCACATTCCGCCCGGCGCGGGACCGTCCATGGCGGCCAACGCGTCGGGCACCTCGGCGAGGCCGATGGTGTGGGTGACCAGCTCGGCGGGGCGCAGCACGCCCGCGGTGACCAGCCGGAGCAGCTCCGGGTAGGCGTGGGCGGCCATGCCGTGGCTGCCGCGTAGCTCCAGCTCGTACGCGATCACGAGGTCCATCGGCAGAGCGGGACGGCCCTGGGCGGCGGGCAGGAGACCGACCTGCACGTGCCGTCCGCGCCGCCGCAGGCTCTCGATGGAGGCGGCGCAGGTGGCGTGGCTGCCCAGGGCGTCGAGCGACAGGTGGGTCCCACCGCCGGTCGCGTCGCGAACGGCCGCGGCCACCGCGCCGGGGCCGGCGAGGGCACGTCCGTCCAGACAGACGGTGGCACCGCAGCGTCGGGCGAGTCCCAGCGCGCCGGGGGCGATGTCGACGGCCACCACCTGCGCACCGCACGCCGCCGCGATCATCACCGCGGACAGTCCCACGCCGCCGCAGCCGTGCACCGCCACCCACTCGCCCGCGGCGACCCGCCCCTGGCCGACCACCGCCCGGAACGCCGTGGCGAACCGGCAGCCGAGCGCCGCCGCGGCCGGGTAGCCCAGCTCGTCGGGGAGCCGGATCAGGTTGACGTCGGCGTTCCGCACCGCCACGTACTCGGCGAACGAGCCCCAGTGGGTGAAGCCGGGCTGCGTCTGCCGCTCGCACACCTGCTGGTCGCCGGCGAGGCAGGTCGGGCACCGCCCGCACGCGCAGACGAAGGGCACGGTGACCCGGTCGCCGGGTCGCCAGCCGGGTACGCCGGCGCCGACCGCCGTGACGACCCCGGCGTACTCGTGGCCCGGGACGTGCGGCAGGCGGATGTCGGGGTCATGCCCCTGCCACCCGTGCCAGTCGCTGCGGCACAGCCCGGTCGCCTCGACCCGGATCACCGCGCCACCGGGCGGCGGCACCGGATCCGGGACGTCGCGGACCTCGGGTCGGACACCGAACTCGTCGAAGATCACCGCTCGCATGCGCCGCATCCTCACACGCCGTGGACGGGCGGCCAACCGCGGACCGGGGGGCAGCGCCAGGCGGCACCGCGGGAGATGATGGCAGGGTGACGGCCGACGACCACCCGGGCGACATCATCGAGATCGGCGGTCCGGTCCGCGACGACCGCCCCCGGCGCCCCTGGCGGAAGTGGCTGCCGCTGGTGCTCGTCGCCGGCGTCGGGCTGGCCGTCTATGCGCGCACCGGCGCCGACAGCCGGGCGGACCGGCCACCGGCGACCCCGTCGCCGTCCGTGACCAGTGCCGCCGCATCGCCGAGCGGGGCCACCCCCAGGCCGGCCGCCCCAGCGGTCACCGAGCTCGGCCACCCCCTGCTCGGGATCGACGCCGGCTGGCAGCTGTACGGCCGGGGGCCGGAATCGGTGGTCCGCGTCGAGTTCGCCAGCGGCCGGGTGACCACCACCCCCGTGCCGATGCTGCGCAGCACCGGCCCGGTCAACTTCCTGGTCGGCCCCGACCGGGTGGTCGTCCGGCCGTTGGACGCGGTGCCCGGCTACGTGGTGCCGGACGGGGGACCCGCGGCCGAAGCGACCGACGAGTTCAGCCGCAGTGGCGCGGCGCTGCCCGGTCCGGATCCGACCTCGGTGTGGGTGAGTGAGGAGGAGGCCGGGCGGATGCTCCTGGTCCGCTTCGACGGCCGGCGCACCGGGCAGACGCTCGTGCTCCCTCGGAACATGCAGGGCTTCGCCGAGCCGGACGGTGCCGGATACCCGCTGGTCGGCGCGACCGGCGGGGTCTACTCGCTGCGCCCCGACGGGGTCCGCCGGATCACCACCGGCGAGGTGCTCGCCGTCGGCCCGAAACACTGGCTGGCCCGGGAGTGCGACGAGCGCCTGCGCTGCGCCGCGGTCCTGATCGAGCAGCGCACCGGGGCCCGACGCGCGGTGCCGCTGCGGCTGCCGGAGAACGAGGTCAGCCGTGGGCTGATCTCGCCGGACGGGACAAGGGCCGCCATCTGGGTGACCTCGCCGGGCGCATTGCCCCGGGTCCATCTGCTCGACCTGCGCTCCGGCGGGGACGTCCCGGTGGAGCTGGCGGTGGATGCCGGGTTCTTCCCGCAGGGAATGGTCTGGTCGCCGGACAGCCGGTGGCTGTTCGTCGCCGACACGGTCGGCCAGCTGCATGCCGTCGAGGTGGCGAGCGCCCGGCTGCGGGAACTCGGCGTCGGGTTGCCGCAGCTCGACCAGCTTGCGGTGCGGGCCGGATAGCCACCTCCGGCCCGCAGCCCGACGCCTACTGCTGGGAGGCGATCTGGATCAGGTTGCCGCAGGTGTCGTCGAACACGGCGGTGGTCACCGGACCCATGGCGGTCGGCTCCTGGGTGAAGACGACGCCCTTCTCCCGCAGCCGGTCATACTCCTTGTGCACGTCCTCCACGGCGAACGAGGTGTACGGGATGCCGTCGGCGACCAGCGCCGCCTTGAACGGCTTCGCCGCCGGGTGGGCGTCCGGCTCGAGCACCAGCTCGGTGCCGTCCGGCTGGTCGGGCGAGACGACGGTGAGCCAGCTGACCGCGCCCATCGGGATCTCGGTCTTCTTCACGAAGCCCAGCACCTCGGTGTAGAACCGCAGCGCCTTCCGCTGGTCGTCGACGAGCACGCTGGTCAGGTTGATCCTCACGAGGACTCCTTCGTCCGGCGGTTGAGCCACCGCTCGACGATCTGTTCGAGCGGGGCGGGATTGATGGAATGGAACTTGTAACGCCCGTCGCGGCGTGACACCACCAGCCCGGCGGCCTCCAGCAGCTCGAGGTGCTGCGAGATCGCCTGCCGGGAGGAGGTGATCTGGTGCCGCATGGTCAGCCGGGAGCAGATCTCGAACAGCGTCTGGTCGTCGCGTTCGGTCAGCTCGTCGAGGATCTTGCGGCGGGTCGGGTCGGCGATCGCTCTGAACACGTCACCGTCTTTCACCGTGCCGAGTATATGCAAGCAGCCACTTGCCTATCAAGTCGCCGGCCCGGCACGCCCACCGGGCGCACGAGTCAGGAGGGATGGTCCCGGGACGGCTGCGGCCGCCGATCGAGGGGCCTCTGGGGGGCTACCGGTTCATGCGGGAAGTCCCGCCCGCCGCTCCACAGGGCCGGCACGGCGTCGAGGTTGCGGGCCAACGCGTAGCCGATGCTCTCGTAGTTGACCCGCCAACCGCGAAAGTGCGGCCAGGACTCCTCCGCCGAGCGTTCCGTGACGAAGCCGGCCTTCTGTATGTGCGCCACGGCCTCGGCGTACTCCTCGAACGTCAGCTGGAGCGGACCGTCGGGGTCGGGGTCGGAGTCGAACGGGATGCGGACCACCCGGGCGATCTCGCGCAGCGCGGTGAACCCCGACCGCAGCATCAGCCGCGCGGAGGGGACGACCGCCGCGGACGGGGCGAGGGAGATGTGCATGGCGGCGGCGTCCATCACCGCGATCAGGGCGACCACCCAGCCGCGGTACGGGCGCGGCGAGCGGAAGGACAGCAGCACCGGGTAGTTGCTGTGCGTCTCGCCGATGTCGGCGGCCAGCCGCTCCCAGTCCTCGTACAGGCCGCGCAGCTCGTCGACGGTGCCGACGAGGGCCTGCCGGGCCAGCAGCTCGGGTCCCCAGGCGGGCTGCGAGGCGCGGGCCTGGAGCAGGGTGACCTCCTGCTCCCGGCGGTTGAACGCGCCGTACAACGTCGGCAGGTAGGCGATCTGCAGCGCGATGACCACCGGTCCGCTCGCCGCGGCGATGAAGTCCAGCGGGTTGAGCGTGGACCGTTTGCCGGAGGCGAAGCCGAGGGTGAACAGACTGGATCCGGCCTCCCGGAACGAGTCCGGCCACGAGATCCCGGACACCGCGTGCATGAGCAGCCCGTACGCGACCAGCAGCCCGGCCAGCCAGGACCACAGCATCGCGATCAGCACCGCCGGCGCGAGCCAGGCGAGGAACCGGTCGCGCACCTCGTAGCTGTGGAAGGGGGCCGACGCACGGCGCAGCACCCATCGCATCGACCGCCACAGCACCCGCACCAACGCGGACCCCAACCCGCGGGGCACCACCAGACTGCCCAGGATGCTGCTCGCGACGAGGACCAGGACGGCCAGCCCGGCGACCCCCGCGAACCACCGCATCAGGTCCATCCGCGCCCCCGTCCGCCCGCAGGCGCGGCGGCACACCGCCGCCAGACGGCCACCGAGCCCACGTCACACCACCGTTCCCGCCTCCGAGCCAGCCGCATGTGGGGTTCAACGCCCGCGCGCACGGCCCGGCTACCGCGGCGCACCGCAGGAATCCGGCCCGGCACCCGTCACGCCCCCGGCACGAGATGGAGTTGCTGGGCGAGGAAGAGCAGGCTGACGGCGGCCACCAACGCGGCGACCGCCCACCCCGCGACCCGCAGACTCAGGTGGATCGGGGTCGCGCCGATCAGCCTGGGGTTTCCGGCGGCCAGGACGAGCAGGACCAGCCCCAACGGGGTGGCGATGCCGCCGATCAGGCTCGCCAGGAACAGCAGCCGGATCGGACCTATCCCGGTGCTGGCCAGGGCTACGCCGGCCACGGTCTGGGCGACGACCACCGCGTAGAACCGGGGCGCCTGGCGGGGAGTGCGGCTCAGCCCCCGCGGCCAGCCGAAGGCGCTGGCGGTGACGTACCCGCCGCTGGCCATGATCACCGGTACTGCGATGATCGCCGAGGCGAGCAGCCCCAACGAGAACAGGACACCGGCCAGCGGCCCCGCCAGGGGACGCAGCGCCTGGGCGGCCTGCTCGGCGGTCTCGACCTGCTGGTGGTGCGCGCCGAGCGTGGCGCCGCTGGCGACCAGGATGCACCAGAAGATCACCGCGGCCAGACCGCCCCCGACCTGCGCGTCGAACTCGCGGAATTTGAGCTGCTCGCGGGCCCGCGGTTCCTCGACCTGTTCCACCGTCTGCCACACGTACATGTAGCTCGTCAGGGTGGTGCCGAGGATCGCCAGCGCCCCCGCGAGGTGGGCCTCGGTGAAGGGGATGGACGGGATCAGACTGCCCCGGGCCACCGCGAGCCAGTCCGGGTGAGCCAGCACCGCCGCCGCGCCGTACGCGAGCAGGCCCAGCATCACCACCTTGAGGACCCGTTCGACCTCGTCGTACTTGCCGAGCAGCAGCAGGGCGAGGACCCCCGCGGCGAAGGCCGGCGCCAGCCAGCGGGACTCCACCCCGACCAGCAGGCCGATCGCCGCCGCCCCGGCGGCGACGTCGGCGGCTATCGTTACGACGTTGACCCCCAGGATCGAGATCAACAACAGGATGCTCAGCGCCCGGCCGTAGCCGTCGCGGACCGCCCGTTGCAGATCCCGCCCCGACAGCACGCCCACCCGGGTGGCGAGCACCTGCACCACCACCAGCGCCGGCATCATCAGCAGGGTCAGCCAGGCCAGCCCGAACATGGTGGTCGCCCCGACCACGACCAACGCCGCCACCGTGGTCGGATCCGTGTCCGCGGCCCCCGACACCAGGCCCGGGCCCAGCGACCGCAACCTGGACCCGGCGGCGGTCGCCGCCGCCCGGCGCGCCCGGCCACCCCGGCCTCGGACACCCCGGCGATCGCCCATCCGTCAAATCTGGCAGCGCGGCGGCGCGCCCGGGCCGAAGTTCGCGAAAGCCCGGGGTCGGTCCGGTGGACGTGGGGCGGTGCGCAACGGGTAAGCGGGTGCCCGCGAGCAGGCGACGGGACGGCGGGTGCCGGTGGAGCACGCGGTATGCGACCCGGCTGCGGACGCGGTGACCCCGCGGCTCAACGGGCCGCGGAGATCAGGGCCAGACCGGTCTCCGGATCCACCCGTTTCGCCAGCTCCGGTGCCACCTCCGAGATGATGACCTCGAGCGTCGGCCACACCCGGCCGCGCAGCAGGTGCCCACCGACCGTACTGCCGTCGGCCCGTCCCAGCACCGCGTGCACGTGCAGGGCGGGCTCGCCGTCCTTGGCGGCGACGTCGCCGAGCAGCGAGAGCACCTCGACCTGCTCCGCGACCGGGATGCGGCGGTAGTCACCGGCGTTCCGGTCGAACCAGCCGACCTCGGCCTCGGCGAACCCGCCCACCGCGGACACCCGGGCGGCGACCAGCCCGTGCTCCCGCAGCGCCGCGCCGATGGTGGTGACCGCCTCCTCCTCCTTGTCGCAGACCACCACCAGCACCCGTCCGGTCTGGTGGCGTACCTCCCGCAGTCTCATTCGCGATCTCCCTGTGCGGACCAACTCCTGGTCTCCGGCCACCCCGAAGGCGCGTGCGCCGCGGCCCGGCCGGCGGAGCTCTCCCTCGAAGCGTAGGCAGCGGGCAGCTCTGGGGTGCGGCAATCGCCGGCGACTCCGGGCTGCCCGTGTGCGCCGTCGCGGGTGGCAGGAACGGCGCGGTCACGGCGTCCCGCACCCGTGAGTGCGCGGCCCCGACGTGCGGTGACGGCAAGGTGGCCCGGCCGGCGGGTCACCGGCCGGGCCACCGCGGCCCGTCGTCAGTAGCAGACCTTCTGACCCTTGTTGATGCCCGTCGGATCGACGACCTCACCGCCCCGTCGACGAGGCGCTGACCAACGTCGCCAAGCATTCCGGCGTCACCAGCGCGGTGCTCCGTCGACCTCGACGGCGACGCGATCCGGGCCAGCTTCGTCGACCACGGCCGTGGGTTCGATCCCGCATCGTGCGCCCCGAACTTCGGGATGGCCCATTCGATCCACGGTCGCCTGGCAGCGGTGCGGGGCACCAGCGTCGTGCACACCCGGCCCGGGCTGGGCACCCAGGTGGACCTGACGGTGCCGCTCGCCGCCACCCGGGAGACCCGCGGCGTCACAGGTTGAGCGGCCCCGGGTCGGCGGCCAGCGCCCGGAATCGCTCCCGCGGGTCGGGCACCAGTCGCCGGGCGGACAGGTCGATCAGCCCACCCACTCCGGTCAGGGTCGCCACCGGGGTGCCGTCGGGGCGGGTGTAGTCCTGGTCGAGGTGGAAGGTCTTGCCCTCGCCCCAACGGAACCCGCAGGACACGTCGACCTCGTCCCCGCCGCGCAGCTCCCGTAGGTAGCGCAGGGTGACCTCCAGGGCGACCGGTCCCACCCCGCTGGCGATGAGCCGATCCTGGGAGATGCCGGCGGCGCGCAGGCACTCCCACCGGGCGTGCTCGGCGTACTGCAGGTAGACGGCCTGGTTCAGGTGGCCCTGGGTGTCGAGTTCGTAGCCGCGGACGGTGATGCGTACCCGGAACGGATCTCCCATGCCCGCGAGCGTAACCGGGTGCGGTGACACCGGCTGTTACGCATCGAACCTCGTCACCGATATCGGGATGAAGCCCCATCTGAGGAGGTCTCATGTCGATCACCCGACTGTTCACCGCTGCCGCCGTGGCCGCGGCGCTCGTGGCCGTCGCCGCCACACCGGTGCAGGCGGCCACCAACGATCCGTTGTCCGAGAAGCAGTGGGGGCTGCGGCAGATCCGCGCCGAGCAGGCCTGGGCGACCAGCACCGGTGCCGGGGTGGTGATCGCGGTGGTGGACACCGGCGTCGACCTCAGCCACCCGGACCTGAGCGCCAAGCTCGTACCCGGTGCCACCTTCGTCGGCTGCGGCCCCACCTCCTGCGGCAACGGCGACTGGCGGGGCCCCAACGGGGCGGCCGACGCCGGCGACGAGCACGGCACCCACGTGGCGGGCATCGCGGCCGCGGCCACCGGCAACGGTATCGGGGTCGCCGGGGTGGCCCCGGATGCGAAGGTCATGCCGATCAAGGTGTTGGAGGCGGGCAGTGGCAGCTTCGCCGACATCGCCGCGGGCATTCGCTACGCGGCCGACCACGGCGCCAAGGTGATCAACCTCAGCCTCGGGGCGCTGCCGGGTTCGCAGGCCCTCACCCTCACCGGGCTCGAGTCCGACGCCACCGCGGCGATCGCCTACGCGCAGACCAAGGGCGTCGCGGTCATCGCCGCCGCCGGCAACGAGACCGCACCGCTGTGCGACACACCGGCCTGGGAGGACGGCGCCCTCTGCGTGACCGCCACCGACCGCAACGAGGTCAAGGCCTGGTACTCCAACCTGGGCGTGAAGACCGACCTGAAGGCGGTGGCCGCTCCGGGCGGCGCCGGCCTCGTCAACTGCGACGACGACGTGTGGTCCAGTGTGCCCGTGGGTGCCGGCGCCAGCGGCTGCGGGCAGGGCGACTACGACGCGTACGCCGGGACGTCGATGGCGACGCCCGCCGTGTCGGGGGTCGCGGCCCTGCTCTTCGCCCAGGGGCGCAGCCTCGCCAACGTGTACTCGGTACTGATGTCCACCGCCCGCACCCCGGTGCTCGGCTTGCGCGGCGTCTACTCGCCGCTGTACGGCTGGGGCATCGTCGACGCCCAGGCTGCCGTGGCCGCGCCGCGCGCCTGACGCCGGCCGCCGACGAGCCCGCCGCGCACCTGGCGTGGGTGCCGGGCTCGTCGGCTGTCGACGTCTTCGCAGGCTCGGGGCGATGCGGGTGGCTGCCGGCCAACGTCCACCGGACACCGCTCCGTGGTGGCCGGCCCGGCGGTGTACTACGGTTCCGACCCGACCCGGTCACGCCCCGATCGTCCGGCGGGCGGGCCGGCTGACTGGCGCACGGCCTTGCGCCACCGCCCGGCGGCCAGGGCCAGGACGACCAGTACGACGGCGGCGCTGAGGCCCAGGACGACCGGCAGCGAGAACGCCGACAGGATCCCGGTGCGGCCCTGCCGCTCGCTCTTGCCGGCGACCAGCGGATGGTCGTCCTTCTTCTCGTCGGGGGTGACCAGGCGGCCGACGGACGCGTCGGGGGAGAGGGCGAAGCCCCAGTCGAGCAGCGCTGCCGCCTCGCCCAGACTCCCCAGCGGTGCGGTCTCTGCGCCGAGCAGGGTCACCGCGAGTCGCCGGCCGTTGCGTTCGGCCACACCCACGTACGTCTGCCGGGCCAGGTCGGTGAAGCCCGTCTTCCCGCCGAGCGTCCCGGGGTAGTGGTCCAGGAGGGTGTTGTCGTGGGTGATGGCGAAGCCCTCGGTTCCCGCCTCGGCCGGAATCTGCGCCACCCGGGTGGCGATGTACCGGCGGAAGTCCTCGCGGGCGTAGGTGGCCCGCGCGATCAGCGCCAGGTCGTACGCGCTGGTGTACTGACCGGGGCCGTCCAGGCCGGAGGGTGTCGCCGCGTGGGTCTGGTTCGCCTGCAGCCGGTGCGCCTCGTCGTTCATCGCCTGTACGCCGCCCGGCCGGCCGGCGGAGCCGCCGCCCACGCGGGCTAGCACGTTGGCCGCGTCGTTCCCCGACTTGAGGAGCAGCCCCAGCCACAGGCTCTCGACCGAGTAGTGGCCGCCCGGGACCACCCCCATCAGGGAGCTGGCCGGATCGAGATCCTGCAGATCCGCCCGGGTCACCTCCACGATCTGGGTCGGGTCCAGGCGGGGCATCAGCGCGGCGGCCAGCAGCATCTTCTGCACGCTGGCCGGCGTGCGGTGCTCGTGCGGGCCGCAGCCACCCAGCACGGCGCCGGTGTTCAGGTCGGCCACGAGCCACGAGGTGGCGGTCACCGCCGGCGCCATCGGTGCACCCGCGGGAATGGCCAGACCCGTCGTGGCCAGCGAATCTCCACCGACCGCCTGATCGCCGGGACCGACCGGTGGCGGAGCCGGTGCGGCGGGTGGCGGCATCGGCGGCTTCACCGCCGGGCAGGGCACGTACGGTGCGGCTTCGGCCCGCGTCGGTGACCCGACCACCACGGCGGGCGCGGTCAGGAAAACGCTGAACGCGACGGCGGCAATGCGAAAGATGGTCACGTCAATGCACCGTAATCGCCGACAAGGCGGGGCCGGTCGGGTTGCCGAAACTGGTCCCGGGGGCGGCGAGAATCCGGGTATCGGGATGGCCGCCCACGTTCGGGTCGTCTTGTGCACGTTCGTGAAGCTTTCTCCTGAAGGTCCGGTTTCGTGGCAGTCTAAAGCACAGTGGCGCCGGGGGTCGGTGCGCCGAGCCGCCCGGTGAGTGTGTTCCCGATGAACCGGCGCACGGCGACCGAGTCGGACCCGATCCGGAGCTCCGGGAATCGGGTGCGGCTTCCGGACCGAGGTCGCGCAAGCGGAAACGCCGGGCGCAGCGGGTCGGGACGGGATGGGCGAGCAGTAGTTCGCTCTTTCCGTCGGAATGCGTCGCGAACCGAAACTGTCGGCCCATTTCTGCCGGTAGGTAAAACCATGGGAGATGTTTCCGTGAGCCTGATCCGAGCAGTCTGCCGAAATCGCGCATATGCCTTTGCATCCCAGTGAGAATGTGGGCGGAGGGAAAGCCATGAACGGGGGGACAATATGGAGCTGAGGCGGCGATTGAGGCTGCTGTCGGTGACCATCGCGGCCACACCGCTGGTCCTCGTCGGGTGCACCGCCGACCGCCTGCCCGGTAAGCAGGCGCACGCGGCGCCACCGCAACTGACGGTGACGCCCGGCGACCAGTCGCGGGACGTGCCGATCAGCGCCGAGGTGGGGACCGCCGTCAAGGGTGGGAAGATCACCGCGGTGCGGTTGACCGACGACAAGGGCGCGCAGGTGCCGGCCGAGCCGCGGGAGGACGGGTCGAGTTGGGTGCCGATGCGTCCGTTGCAGAATTCGCGGACGTATACGGCGGAGGTGACCGCGACCGGTGACAAGGGGCGGACGACCACGCAGAAGACGACGTTCACGACGATGGCCAAATCGACCAGAACGGCAGTCACCAGTGTCCTGAATTTCACCGCGGACCAGACGTACGGGACGGCCATGCCGGTAGTCGTCACGTTCGACCCGGAAATTCCGAAAGAGGCCAGGGCGGACGTGCAGCGGCGACTGTTCGTGAAGACGGATCCGCCGCAGCCGGGCACCTGGTCGTGGCTGGCCGACGGCAAACAGGTCGAATACCGGGCACCCGACTTCTGGAAGCCGGGCACCAAGATCAGCGTGCGGAGCGCGCTGGAGGGCCTGCCGATCGGCAAGGACGCCATCGGGGACGCGGACCGCTCGGCGAGTTCGAAGATCGGCCGGCAGGTCTCGCTCGACATCGACAACGCCAGCAAGCAGATGTCGGTCTACGAGGACGGCAAACTGCTCCGAAAGGTCCCGGTCAGTCTCGGCAAGCCGAGCACGCCTACCTCGAGCGGCAACATGGTGATCATGGAGAAGTTCGAGTACACGACCTTCAACACCATGGGTGACCCGAACGGCGGCTACATCGTCGACGTCGAGGACGCCCAGCGGCTCACCAACGGCGGCGAGTTCATCCACGCCGCGCCATGGTCCGAGGGGGACCAGGGCAACATCAACGTCTCGCACGGCTGCACCAACGTCTCCAACGCCAATGCCGACTGGCTGATGCGGATCACGCAGGTCGGTGATCTGGTGACGGTGAAGGGCACCGAGGTGACGCTGGATCAGGGCAACGGCTGGACCGCCTGGAACGTCGGCTGGGACGAGTTCGCCAAGGGCAGCGCGCTGCCCGTACCGGCCGGGTTGAAGCCGACGGTCAGTGCCACGCCGCACCCGGGCGTGGTGGCCGGCGGGTCGGCGCCCGCCCCCGCCCGCTCCAACAGCGGTGGCTGATCCGGGCGTACGCCCTTCGCGCGATGGCACCGCGGCCCGCGGCCGGAGCATCCGGCCGCGGGCCGCGGCGCTTGCCGTGGGTCGCCGGGAACCGGGCAATCCTCCGTATTGCTGTAGTAAGTGTGTTTAGCTGCCACAGAAGGGATGCCCTGCGTCGGGGGAGGGGTTGGCATGCACGGACCTGAGCTGCGCGGTCTGCTACACCCGTTCCTCCTGCTCCTGATCCTCGAACGGCCCGGTCACGGGTACGACCTGATCGACCGGCTCCGCGCCATGGGGATGCCCGATGTGGAACCCGGCCACGTCTACCGGGTTCTGCGCGGCCTGGAACGCGACCGGTCGGTGATCTCCGTGTGGGAGACCACCGGGGCCGGACCGGCGCGCCGGTGCTACGAACTCACCGCGAAGGGCCGCCACGATCTCCGGTCCTGGACGCTCCGACTGGCGCAGCTCGACCAGGTCATCGGTGCCTGCCTGCGGCGCGCGGCGGGCGCCTTCGAGGGGACGCGGGCCGGCCGCCCTGAGCGGTACGCCGCCGCCCGCCACTGAACGGAGGAGCATGGAGTCGCCCGTGATACCGGCAGTTGACCGCGCGTTCGCCCGCCGGGTGGAGCCGGGGCAGGCGCTCGCCGATGACGCGGAGCGGATCGCGCGGGCCTGCTACGAGATGGCCGTACGCTTCCACCGCGGCGGAAAGCTGATCGTCTTCGGCAACGGCGGGCCGGCGACCGACGCCCAGCATGTCGTGGTGGAGTTCGTCCACCCGGTCATCGTGGGCAAGCGGGCACTGCCGGCGATCTCGCTGACCAACGACGCCGCCACCCTCACCGGGATCGCCCGTGCCGAGGGCTTCGACGAGGTGTTCGCGGCCCAGCTGCGCCTGCTCGCCGCCCCGCAGGACATCGCGCTCGGCCTGTCCGTCGACGGTCGCTGCGCCAACGTGCGGCGCGGCCTGGTGACGGCCCGCGACCTCGGCCTGCTCACCGTCGGGCTGTTCGGTGGCGACGGCGGCGACCTCGCCCGGGACGCCGTCGCCGACCACGTCGTGGTGGCCCGCTCCGACGATCCGTGCATCGTGAAGGAGGTGCACGTGACGACCTACCACATCCTGTGGGAGCTGGTGCACGTGTTCTTCGAGCAGCCCGGACTGCTGGCACCGGAGGTGGTCCGGTGACCGCGCACCCACCGCCGGCACAAGCCGTGCCGGCATGCCACGGCGACGTGTGCATCACCTGTTCCGACGTGGCCGTCGCCGTCCGGGTACGGGACCTGCTGGCCGACGGCCTGGCCGTGGTCGACACGGACGCCGGACCGGAGGAAGTCAGTGTGGCCCTGGTCGAGGCGGGACCAGGCGACGTGGTGCTCGTACATGCCAAGGAGGCGATCGCCGTGGTGGAGAAGTCCGCCGTGGTGCCTCATGACGGCACGGAGCGCAGCGGAGTGCCGGCATGAGCGCGGGCGTCGAGGGTGCGATCGGATCGCTCTACCCGTTCCTCGACACCCGGCCGACCGACGTGGACGCGGTGCTCGCCGCGGTGGCGAGGTCCACCGCGGAGAAGGCGGCGGAGATCGTCGCCCTCCGCGAATCCCTCGTCGCCGAGCACGGGCAGCGGCTGGTCGACTGCGCCCGCCGGTGCGCCGACGCCTTCCGCGCCGGCGGCACGCTGTTCGCGTTGGGCAACGGCGGCAGCAGCACCGACGCGCAGGACCTCGCACAGTTGTTTCTGCACCCGACGACGGCCGCCCGCCCGTTGCCGGCCATCTCGCTGACCCACGACGTCGCGCTGATCACGGCACTCTCCAACGACGTCGGGTTCGAGGTGGTCTTCGCCCGCCAGGTGGCGGCGTTCGGCCGCGCCGGCGACATCGTGGTGGGGCTGTCCACGAGCGGAGGGTCGACCAACGTCCTGTGGGCGTTCGAGGAGGCGGCCCGGCGCGGCATGCTCACCATTGGCATCGCCGGGTACGACGGCGGCCGGATGGCGGAATCCGAATTCGTCGACCACCTGTTCGTGGTGCCGTCACCCTCGGTGCACCGGGTCCAGGAGGCGCAGACGACGGTCTACCACGTGCTCTGGGAACTCACCCAGCAGGCGTTGGCCGACGACCGCTGACCCGGAACCATGGGACTGACCAGTGCGCGGCGGGTGCATGTCCGCGTCGAGGGCATCGTGCAGGGCGTCGGCTTCCGGCCGTTCGTGCACGCGCTGGCCACCGAGTACGAGCTGGCCGGGTTCGTCGGCAACGACACCGCCGGCGTCTTCGTCGAGGTAGAAGGCGACGGGGACCGGCTGGCCGACTTCGTGGCCGACCTCAGCCGGCGCGCGCCGACCCTCGCCCAGGTCGAACGGCTCACCACCGAGGCGGTCCCGCCTACCGGCCAGCCCGGCTTCACCATCGTCACCAGTGTCACCGGCACCGGCCGGGAAGCCCTGATCTCCCCCGACACCGCCACCTGCCCGGACTGCCTCGCCGAGCTGTCCGATCCGGCGGACCGGCGCCACCGCTACCCGTTCACGAACTGCACCAACTGCGGCCCGCGGTTCACCATCGTCGAGGACGTCCCGTACGACCGCCGCACCACCACGATGGCCGAGTTCCCGCTCTGCGCCGACTGCGCCGTCGAGTACGCGGACCCCGGCAACCGCCGCTTCCACGCCGAGCCGGTGTGCTGCCCCGCTTGCGGTCCAACCCTCCGGCTCGTCGACGCCGACGGCGCCCCGATCTCCGGCGACCCCCTGGACACCGCCGTCCGGTGGCTGGGGGACGGCCGGATCGTCGCCGTCAAGGGCCTCGGCGGCTACCACCTGGCCGCCCGGGCCGACGACGAGCGGGTCGTCTCGACGCTGCGCGCCCGCAAGCACCGCGAGGAGAAACCATTCGCGGTGATGGCCGCCGACCTGCGGGCGGCGCGCGCCCTGGTCGACGTGGCGCCGGCGGCCGTGCCGGTGCTCACCGGCGCCCGCCGTCCCGTGGTGCTGCTGCCCCGCCGCGCCGACGCCCCGGTCGCCGGGTCGGTGGCACCGGGCAACCGTGACCTGGGCGTGCTGCTGCCGTACACGCCGCTGCACCAGCTGCTGCTCGGCCGGCTCGGCCTGCCGATCGTGCTGACCAGCGGCAACGTCTCCGACGAGCCGATCGCGCACCGCGACGACGACGCGCGCCGAAGGCTGGCCCCGATCGCCGACGCCTTCCTCACCCACGACCGGCGGATCCACGTCCGCACCGACGACTCGGTGGTACGCGTGTTCCGGGGCCGCGAGCTGCCGGTGCGGCGGTCCCGTGGTTACGTGCCCGCGCCGATCACCCTGCCCTGGCGGTTCGACCGGCCGGTGCTGGCCTGCGGCGCGGAGCTCAAGAACACCTTCTGCGTGGCCAAGGGGCGGCGCGCGTTCGTGTCGCACCACATCGGCGACCTGGCGAACTACGAGACGTTGCGGGCGTTCACCGACGGGATCGCGCACTTCACCCGGCTCTTCGACGTCCGGCCGGAGGTCGTCGCCCACGACCTGCATCCCGAGTACCTGTCCACCAAGTACGCGCTGCAGCGCGAGGACGTCGAGCTGCTCGGCGTCCAGCACCACCACGCCCACATCGCGTCCTGCCTGGCCGACAACGCCGAACCCGGACCGGTGATCGGCGTCGCCTTCGACGGTCTCGGTTACGGCCCGGACGGCGCCCTCTGGGGCGGGGAGCTGCTCGTCGCGGACCTGACCGGCTTCGACCGGGTCGGCCACCTGGCCACGGTCCCCATGCCCGGCGGCACCGCCGCGGTGCACGAGCCATGGCGGATGGCCGCCGCCCATCTCCACGAGATCTACGGCGACGCCGTGCCCGACCTGGCCGTGCGGCGCCGGCACGAGCGGCACTGGCCCACCGTGGTGGCGTTGGGGCGCACCGGGACGAACTCGCCGCCCACCTCCAGCGCCGGCCGGCTGTTCGACGCCGTCGCGGCGATCCTCGGCCTGCACGACCGGGTCACGTACGAGGGTCAGGCGGCGATCGCCCTGGAGCAGCGGGCCGATCCCGACGAGCGGGGCGGCTACCCGGTCGGGGCGACCGGCCCGGTGCCGCTCCTCGACGCCGGCCGCGACCTGGTCCGGTACGTGGTCGACGACCTGCTCGCCGGGGTGGACCCCGGTAGGATCGCCGCCCGTTTCCACCACGGCCTGGCCGACGCCGTGGTCGGGGCGGCCGGAGCCGTCCGGGAGCGCACCGGTCTGGCCACGGTCGCGCTCTCCGGTGGGG
Organism: Micromonospora sp. NPDC047738; assembly: GCF_040642675.1. Lineage (NCBI taxonomy): Bacteria > Bacillati > Actinomycetota > Actinomycetes > Micromonosporales > Micromonosporaceae > Micromonospora > Micromonospora sp. NPDC047738. The sequence continues at coordinate 201,891 of NZ_JBEYSO010000009.1, read as the reverse complement.
TCTTCCAGAACGTGCTGCTGCTCGACCGCGTGGTGAGCGGGCTGGAGCGCGACGGCTTCGGGGTGCTCGTGCACTCCCGGGTGCCGCCCAACGACGGTGGGATCTCGCTCGGCCAGGCCGCGGTGGCCGCGGCCCGGGCCGTGCCGGCCACCTGACCTCGCGCCGCAGCCACCTGTGCCCGCCGGCTGATGCGACGGCCGCCGTCAGCAGATCCGCGGGAGCGGATCCCCGACCAGCATGTCGACCACCCTGGTGCCGCCGAACGCCGTGTGGAGCAGCACCATCCCGGGCGGGTCGGCGGTGACCCGGCCGATGACCGCCGCGCCGTCGCCGAGCGGGTGGCCGCGCAGCGCCGCCACTGCGGCCTCCGCCTGCGCGCCGTCCACCACGGCCACCAGGCGCCCCTCGCAGGCCACGTAGAGCGGGTCGATGCCGAGCAGTTCGCAGGCGCCGGTCACGGCGGGACGTACCGGCACCGCGGCCTCGTCGACGACGACGGCGACCCGGGCCGCCTGCGCCACCTCGTTGAGGATGGTCGCCACGCCGCCCCGGGTGGCGTCGCGCAGCAGCCGCACCCCGGGCGCCGCGTCGAGCAGCGCGGCCACCAGACCGGGTAGCGCCGCGGTGTCCGAGGTCAGGTCGGCGGCGATGTCCAGCTCGCCGCGGGCGAGCATGATGGTCACACCGTGGTCGCCGATCGGCCCGGAGACGACGACCGCGTCACCGGGGCGGACCTGGGCGGTGCCGAGCGTCACCGGCCGCTCCAGCACACCCACGCCGGCGGTGTTGACGTAACAGCCGTCGGCCTTGCCCCGCTGCACCACCTTCGTGTCGCCGGTGACCACCTGGACCCCGGCGCGCTCCGCCGCGGCAGCCATGGAGGCGACGATCCGCCGCAGGTCGGCGACGGGAAAGCCCTCCTCCAGGATGAACCCGGCCGACAGGTACAGCGGCCGGGCGCCGCTGACCGCGAGGTCGTTCACCGTGCCGTTGACGGCGAGGTCGCCGATGTCGCCGCCGGGGAAGAACAGCGGCGACACCACGTACGAGTCGGTGGTGAAGGCCAGCCGGCCGGTGCCCACGGAGAGCACGGCGGCATCGTCGAGCGCCTCCAGCGTCGGGTTGCGGAACGCCTCCACGAACAGCCCTTCGACCAGGCTGTGCGTCGCCTTCCCACCCGCGCCGTGCGCGAGCGTGAGTCGGCTCTCCCGGATCCTCGGCGCGCGTTGGCGGGCCCGCTCGATCCGCTGGAGCACCTGCTCCTCCGGCGACAGCCGCCCCGACCGGCGACCGGTCGTCGCCTCGGCCTCGGCCACCGCGCGTTCGGCCCAGCCGGCGGTGCGTTCGGCCGTCATACCGCGCTCGCCTCCGTCAGCCGCTGCCGCGCGAAGCGGCCGAAGTTGTAGTAGGCCGCGCACGCGCCCTCGGAGGAGACCATGCACGTGCCGATGGGTGTCTCCGGTGTGCACGCGGTGCCGAACACCTTGCACTCCCACGGCTTGAGCACTCCCTTGAGTACCTCGCCGCACTGGCAGGCTTTCGGGTCCGCGACGCGTACCCCGGGCACCTCGAAGATCCGCTCGGCGTCGTACGCCGCGTACTCGTCCCGCATCCGCAGGGCGGAGTGCGAGATGAAGCCGAGGCCGCGCCACTCGAAGTACGGGCGCAGCCGCATGACCCGGCCGATCGCCTCCAGCGCCCGCAGGTTGCCGTCCCAGGGCACCACCCGGGTGTACTGGTTCTCGACCTCGCAGCGGCCCTCCGCGAGCTGCTTGAGTAGCAGGTAGACCGACTGCAGGAGATCCAGTGGTTCGAACCCGGCGCACACCAGCGGCTTGCCGTAGTCGCGGGCGATGAACTCGTACGGCCGGCAGCCGATGACGGTGGAGACGTGCCCGGGCCCGAGGAAGCCGTCCAGGCGCAGGTCCGGCGAGTCGAGGATCGCCTTGATCGCCGGAAGGATGGTGACGTGGTTGCAGAAGACCGAGAAGTTGTCGACACCCTCGGCGGCCGCCCGCAGCACGGTCATCGCCGTGGACGGGGAGGTGGTCTCGAACCCGATCGCCATGAAGACCACCTTGCGGTCCGGGTTGGTCCGGGCGATCTTCAGGGCGTCCAGCGGCGAGTACACCATCCGGATGTCCGCGCCGGCCGCCTTGGCGTCCAGGAACGAGCCGTTCCCACCGGGGACCCGCATCATGTCGCCGAACGCGGTCATGATGACGCCCGGCTCGTGGGCGATGGCGATGGCGTCGTCCACCCGGCCCATCGGGATGACGCAGACCGGGCAGCCCGGTCCATGCACGAGCGAGACGTTCTCCGGCAGGTAGTCCTCGATCCCGTGCTTGTAGATGGTGTGCGTGTGCCCGCCGCACACCTCCATGAACTTGTACTGCCGTCCCGGCTCGCACAGTGCGGCGATCTGGGTGGCCAACGCCTGGGCCTTGTCCGCGTCGCGGTACTCGTCGACGAAACGCATCTGGTGATCCCCTAGCTGATGTCGGATTCGGCGAGCGCCTGCAACTCGTCGGTGTAAGCCTGTCCGAGGCCGGTCAGTAGCGCCAACGTGGCGGCCGCCTCGGCCTCGTCGATCTTGGACATGGCGAACCCGACGTGGACGAGCACCCAGTCGCCCACGCCGACCTGGTCCGCCTCGAGCAGGCCGATGTTGACCGCCCGCCGGACGCCCACGACGTCGACGACGGCGAGATCGTCGTGACCGGCCTTGATCTCGACGATCTCGCCCGGGATACCTAGACACATCGGCTCGTTCGGCCCTTCCTGCTCACATCTTCTCGATCTTGATGTAGCGCCGCAGCGCGGGCAGTTCCTTCCAGAACAGCCCCACGACGGCGACGCCGGCCAGCAGCGCCAGCAGCTTCCGCATGACTCACCTCCTTCGGGCCCGGCCCGGATCCGCTCAGCCTGGCGGCAGGTTCGGCATGATCGGCAGGATCGGGCCGTGCTTCTTCGGCCGGATGCCGGTCGAGCGGCGCGCGTCCACCGTCCCGTCGTCGTGATGGCCGGCCTGCCTGCGCCGTCGCGAGTTGCCCTCCTCGACGCCCTTGGTGTGTGCCGGCGCGTCGAGTTCGACGTCGGGATCGCCCACTCGGATCTCGCCCATTACCGCCTCCTCCATCAGTCGTCGCCGGAGTGCCGACCGTGCCGTCGGTCGAGCTCCTCGAAGAACCCGGGGATCGCGCGCCACACCGCGCTTCCCCCGGACATGCCCGTCCAGTGCCGCCGGATGAGCGCGACCAGCCGGTAGCAGTCGTCGACCGGCACCACCCACTGCTGGCCCCCGCCAGCCTGCGTGCCCGTCCAGACCAGGAACGCCTCGACCCGGGGCGCCAGCTCGGCCAGTGCGGGCGATCGTGCCTCGACCGCCCGCCAGGCGTCGGCATCGATCTCCGACTCGGTCGTGCCCAGCGGGCTCGGATAGTGCCCGAGCACCCGGCCGTCGCGCTGCTTCACGAAGAACACCAGACCGACCGGCACCCCCAGCTCGTCGGCGGAGAGGTCGGTCAACCGCCGGCCGTGAGCGGGGACGAGTTGGTACCGGCCCCCGCCGGCCGACTCCCGCTCGAAGAGCAGGGAGCACGGCCGGCAGGCGCACAACAGTTCCCCGTCCTGCTCGTCCCACACGTGCCGGTGCTCGGGCGCGACCGGTCCGGCGCACATCCCGCAGCGCTCGGCCGCCGCGCGCTGCCCCGCGCGGCGGATCGCCCGCTGCAGCGCGCCCGCCGTCATGTCGGGCCACCCAACGCCAGCGGCGCCGCGGCCGGCCCCGCCTCGCCCAGCGCTGCCGCATCGGTCCGGTCTGGCCGTTGCCACAGGTTGGCGATCGGAATCAACGCCGGAGGCGGCGCGGGCGCCACCACGTCGACGGCGGACAGCTCCGGCGCGAACGTCAGGACCTGCTGCCGGACCAGGTCGCGCAGGGCCGCACCACCACACGAACTCGCGGACAGGCTGATCCGGGCCACCTCGTCCTGGACGCCGACCAGCGTGATCTCGGCGCCCTGCGCGCGTAGCTGCGGCCGGAGGTCGTCGACCGCTCGGGCCACCCGCCGGTCCAGCGGATCCGGATGGATGCGGTGCAACAGCAGCAGGTGCCGTAGCAGTTCGTCGCCGGTGAGCCGGTCGAGCGTGCGAGGGCTGTCGGCGGCGAGGTCGGTGACCCGGGCCAGCGCCTCGCCGTACACCTCGGTCAGCAGCTCGACGGCCTCCAGCGCCAGCTCGGCGGTGCGGCCGGGAGTCTGTTCGAGCTGGCCGAGCACGGTGTCCAGGCGGGCCAGCCGCGGCTCGACGACCGTGTCGTCGAGCCGCGGGTGGTCCGGCTGCTCAGCCATGCGACGCGCCGAACATCGGCGAGTGGATCTTCTTGAGGGTCTGCCCGCCGCCGACGTACATGTGCACCCCACACGGCAGGCAGGGATCGAAGCTGCGCACCGCCCGCATGATGTCCACACCCTTGAAGTTTTCCGGGCCGTTCTCCTCGAAGATGGGCGTGTTCTGGATCGCGTCCTCGTACGGCCCCGGGGTGCCGTAGCTGTCGCGGGGACTGCCGTTCCACGGCGTCGGCGGGTACGGGTGGTAGTTGGCGATCTTGCGGTCCCGGATCACGACGTGGTGCGACAGGAGGCCCCGGACGGCCTCGTGGAAGCCGCAGCCGATGGCCTCGTCCGGCACGTCGAACTCGGCGAAGACCCGCATGTCGCCGCCGCGCACCCGCTCCATCGCCCGCTCCAGGAAGTAGAGCGACATGGCTGCGGCGTACGCGATGAAGTAGGCCCGCGAGCGGTCCCGCTCCAGCGCGTTCGACCACTTCGGGATCTTCCACTCCAGCGTCATCTCGGGCAGCCGCGCGCTCTTCGGCAGCGAGATCTGCACGCTGTGCCCGGTCGACTTGACGTACGGGGTGTCGACCATCTTGGCCAGTGCCGTGGTGTACAGCCGGGCGAAGCAGCCGCCGCCGGTGTCCAGCGCGAGATGCTCGCCGCTGTTCTTGTCGAACCAGCGAGGGCTCATCACCCAGCTGTACTTGTCGCTGAAGTCGCGCTTGCCGGGATCCGGGAGGGTGGTCTGGTTCCAGGGGTGGCGGATGTCGACCGGGTTGCCGAGCGGGTCGTACTTGACGAACGGTTCCTCCTGGCCGGCCCAGTCCTTGTAGTAGGAGCTGCCGAGCAGGATCCGGATGCCGAGGTTGATGTCGACCAGGTCGGTGGTGAGCAGCTTGCCGTCGACGACGATGCCGGGCGTGACGTGCATCGCCCGCCCCCAGTTCGTCATGGTCTCGTACTTGTAGTCGACGACGTCGGGGTTCTGGAACGAGCCCCAGCAGCCGAGCAGGACCCGGCGGCGGCCGACCTCCTCGTAGCCGGGCAGCGCCTCGTACCAGAAGTCGAAGATGTCGTCGTTCATGGCGACGGCCTTCTTGACGAAGTCAAGGATGCTGATCAGCCGGGTCAGGTAGTCGGTGAACAGCGTCGGCTGCGGCATGGTGCCGACGCCGCCGGGATAGACCGTCGACGGGTGGACGTGTCGGCCCTCCATGAGGCAGAACATCTCCCGGGTCGTGCGGCTGACCTTCAGCGCCTCCTTGTAGACCTCGCCCTCGAACGGGTTGTAGGCCCGCATGATGTCGGCGATCGTCCGGTAGCCGTGGATGTCCCGGCCCGGCGCCGCGGTGGCCTCCGCGCGGGCGAGCACGCTGGGGTTGGTCTGCTTGACCATCGCCTCACAGAAGTCGACGAAGACGAGATTGTCCTGGAAGAGGGTGTGGTCGAACATGTACTCGGCGGCCTCGCCGAGGTTGATGATCCACTCGGCCAGCGGCGGGGTCTTGATGCCGTACGCCATGTTCTGCGCGTACACCGAGCAGGTCGTGTGGTTGTCGCCGCAGATGCCGCAGATCCGGCTGGTGATGAAGCCGGCGTCGCGTGGGTCCTTGCCCTTCATGAACACCGAGTAGCCGCGGAACAGCGACGACGTGGTGTGGCACTCGGCGACCACCCGGTTCGCGAAGTCGATCTTCGTGTAGACGCCGAGGTTGCCGATGATCCGGGTGATCGGATCCCACGCCATCTCCACCAGTTCGCCGGGTTTCTTGCCGGCGGCCGGCTTCGGTTTTGTCGCGGTCACGGTCGGTTCCTCTCCTCTGCTGCCTGTCGACGGGGGTCCGCCGGACCGTACGGACGCCACCGCGGGTTGTAGCCGCTGGTGAGTTCCGGGCCGTTGTGGTGCCACTTCGGTTCCCGGTTGGCGGTGGCGTTGGTGAGGCCGCGCAGGCGGCGGATCACCGCGCCGTACGGCTTGATGAGCAGGGTGGACAGGCTGCCTCCGGGCGGCATGTCCATGAACGGCATGAACTTGTCGGGGAAGCCCGGCATGGTGCAGCCGATGCAGATGCCGCCGACGTTGGGACAGCCGCCTACCCCACCCATCCAGCCGCGCTTCGGAACGTTGCAGTTGATGACCGGCCCCCAGCAGCCGACCTTCACCTGGCACTTGGGCGAGTTGTAGTCCTTGGCGAAGTCCGCCTGCTCGTAGTAGGCGGCCCGGTCGCAGCCCTCGTGCACGGTCTTGCCGAACAGCCACTGCGGTCGCAGCATGTGGTCCAGCGGCGGGGGCGGCGCCGAGCCGGCCGCGTGGTAGAGCACCCAGGTCAGGGTCTCCATGAAGTTCTCCGGCTGGATCGGGCAGCCGGGCACGTTGACGATCGGGAGGCCGCCCTGGGATCGGAAGTCCCACCCGAGATAGTCGGCCAGGCCCATGCATCCGGTCGGGTTGCCCGCCATGGCGTGGATGCCGCCGTACGTCGCGCACGTGCCGGCCGCGACGACCGCCCACGCCTTCGGCGCCAGCTGGTCGATCCACCAGTTCAAGGTCAGCGGCTCGCCGGTCTGCTCGTCGTTGCCGAACGACGTCCAGTACCCGTCGCCGTTGATGTTCTCGTTCGGGATCGAGCCCTCGATGACCAGGATGAACGGCTCGGTCATCTCCCCCCGGGCCGCTTTCCGGTACGGCGCCAGGAACTCCTCGCCGCCGGCCGCCGGTGACAACACCTTGTTGTGCAGGTTGACCTTCGGCAGACCGGGAATGAGCCCGAGGGCGATGTCCTCGATCGCCGGCTGACCGGAGGCCGTCATCGACACGGAATCGCCGTCACAGCTCATGCCCTCGGAGATCCAGAGAATGGTGACCTCGTCGAACCCGCTCTCCTTCGGGATCACCGCGGTGCCGCCCCTGCTCTGACTCATGTGCGTGGCCTCCCTTGCATCCGATCCCGTAACCGGTCGTAGATGGCCGCCACCGGCGCCGCGAGAGTGAGCGCCGGCGGCTTGTCCGGCGCGTGCGGGTGCGGGCGCGTCGGGGCTCGCTGCTTGCCCTGGTCGATCTCCTGGCCCAGCTCGCGCAGGGCCTGCTCGTCGGCCTGGGCGCACAGCTGCGGCATGAGCTCGTTCTCGTCGTCCTGCACGTGCCGGGCGACGGCGGACGCCAGCCGCTGCATCAGCTCGTCCTGCGCGTTGTCGCCGGCCCGGCAGCGGTCGAGTTCGAGGAGCAGCTCCTTGATCGGCCGGTGCCCGGCGAGGTGCCGGTCGACCTGTCCGTCGGCCAGCACCTGCGCGGCGAACGGGTAGAAGAGCACCTCCTCGAGCGCGGCGTGCTTCGACAGCTCGCGAACCAGGATCTCCACGACGCCGCGCCGCTGCGCGTCGGACTCCGCTGCCTGATAGTCCCGGAACAGCTGCTCCACCACGCGGTGGTCGTGCCGGAGCACGTCGTTGGCGTCCATCAGAACGCACCCACTTCGACGTTCTCCACCGTGATCGACTCCAGCACCACGTCGTCGCTGCCGGTCACGGCGATGTCGACGCCCCCGCACCGGGGGCAGGCCACCATCGCGAGATGGTCGTCGACCGGCCCACTGCGACCGCACTCGTGGCACGCCACGGTCATCGGTTCGAGCACCAGGTCGACGGCAGTGTCCGCGGCGACCGTGCCGGCGGCGGCCAGCTGGATGCCCTGCGTGACGACCTCGGGGTCGACCGGGTGCCCACCGATCCGCACCCGCAGGCCGGTGACCCGACGGCCGGCGGCCCGGCGTACCGCCGCGTCCACGATCGCCTGGGACAGACCCGTCTCATGCATGCGTGCTCACCCCCCGTTCGCTACCTTCCGCGGGCGTGCCTCGTGCCGCACCCTCGCCGCGGGCGAGCCGCGCGACTTCCTCCCGGACGATCCCGACCACCGTCCGGACCGCCTCATCGACCGCGGCGGCCACCGGGGCCGACAACTCCATGCGCTCGTCGAGGGCGGCCGGCTGGCAACCCACCACGAGGACGCGGTCGACGCTCCCACCCAGGCCGCGCAGCAGCCGCAGCACCGACTCGGGATCCATGCCGTGCGCATCGGCGGCCGGCGCGTCCAGCACGTCGGCCGGCCGCAGCGTCCAGCCCGGGTCGTCCAGGTCCACCCGGAGTACGGCCAACGTCCCGGGCGGCTCGTCCAACGGCAACGCGTCCACCAGCACCAGCACGTCGTGGCGGCCGTCCAGCAGATCGTAGGCCAGATGCATCCCCCGGATCCCGTAATCGGACACATCCACCCCCGCTGGGAGGACCTCGTCCCGCAGGCGCCGGACGACCTCCACCCCGAACGCGTCGTCGCCGAGGAAGATGTTGCCGATCCCGGCAACCAGGATCCGCCCGTGCTCGGGGCCGCTCATGGCGCCGTCACGTCGCCCGCCAACGGTTCGACCTCCTCGGGCCGGAAGTGGCGCAGCCGCCCGTACCACTGGTGCAGCTCCGCGCCCGGGTCGTCGTCCACCGTCACGGCGAGGAACCGTGACCCGTCCACGTCGAGCAGCACCTGCTCCACCCGGGCGGTGCGGCCGTCCAGGAACATGTCGTGCGCGTCCGTGCCGCGCCGGCGGGGCCGTAACCGGACCCGGCTGCCCTGGGTCAGCAGGGTGCCCGCGACCAGCACGGTGTCGGTCTCCGGCGCGATCCCCGCGTCGGCGCCCGGCTCCCACCACGGCCGGTCCGCCTCGGCACCGGCATCGCCGTCCCGGCGTACGGGTGCCAGGGCGCGGATGGCGCCGTGCAACCGTTCGAGCACCTCGGGCGGCATGGCGTCGACCCGGTCGAGGATGGCGGCCGCCCGGGGATCGGTGGCCCGCGCCTCCTGCTTCTCCGCATCGGAGAGGGTGAGCGTACGCAGCGAGAGGATCTCGTCGATCTCGGTCGCGTCGTGCAGATCGCCCGGGCTCTCCGGCGCGATCTGCGGGTGGTCGTAGAGGATGATGGGTGACGAGAGCACCATGTCGACGGTGCCGGGCTCGCCGGCGAGCACCGGGAACGTGTGCTCGTTGCGGCACTCCCGCGCCGCGCGCGTCGCCCACTCCGGCGGGTCGAGCAGGGACAGGAACCGTCCCCGGCTGACCGTGGCCAGCGTGTGCGCCGCCAGCAGGCAGCAGCGCAACGCGTCGTCCCGGGCACTGTCCGGCGGGGTGCTCCCGTCCGTGTTCTCGACGCGGATCGCGAGCCGCAGCAACGGGAAGGGCGCCTCGGCCGGGGCGGCGGAGACGGTGACCGACGCGGACAACGGGCAGCGCCGGCGTACCACCCGACCGATCGGCTCACCCCGGTCGTCGACCAGCGGCTCGACGTCCTCCCCGCCCGGCACCCGAAGGTTGAGGCGGCGGCCCCGCTGCAGGTCGCCGACCGACGCCTCGACGTCGTACTCCCGGGGCACCGCCTCGTCGAAGCTGAGCTCCGTGCAGTCACCGACCTCGATCCGGTCGACGGGCTGGTACCCGCCGTCGGCCGTCCGGCGCTCGGCCACCTTGCGTTGCAGGTGCAGGAACCGCAACCGGACGCGGACCATCGCCGTGTCCGGCGCCTCCATGAGGCACTCGGTCTGCTGCCATGGCGACTCGGCGGAGCCCGCCACGCCACGGTCGACCAGGCCGTGCGCCGCGCCCCACGCCGGGGGCACCAGCACACCGAACTGCCAGCGGACCCGGTTCTTGCCCGATGACCGCCGGTAGGGGTAGAGCAGGTAGCCCTCGTAGAGGATCGCGTCCGCGACCGCCTCGACGGTGGCGAGGCGCGGGCTGGGGCGGTCGGTCCGCACCGTGCTCGACCCCCTTCGGGCAGGCAGCGACCGCTCCGGCGAGCGGTCACCCCCGGTGTATCCCGTCCCGCCGGGCGGCCGTAAGTGCGCGCCGCCGCTAGGTGACGACAGCGCTCACCGGATCGGGTGGGCCGACGCCGACCCGGCGCCGTGGCCGATCCGGAATATTCGATGTCGATCCGTCGCCGCCCCCCGTTAGGGTCGTCCACATGATCGAGGTGCGCGACCTGGCCAAGCATTTCCGGGTGCACCGGCGACCACCCGGCCTGCGCGCCTCGCTCCGCTCGCTCGTCCGGCGCGAGCACGTCACCGTCCGCGCCGTCGAGCAGGTCAGCTTCACGATCCCGGCGGGCGCGGTCGTCGGCTTCCTCGGCCCCAACGGCGCCGGCAAGACCACCACCCTGAAGTGCCTGACCGGCCTGCTGCACCCCACCGCCGGGGCCGTACGGGTGCTCGGGCACACCCCGCACCGCCGGGAGCCCGCGTTCCTGCGCCGGATCTCGCTGGTCATGGGCCAGCGCAACGCCCTGTTCTGGGACCTGCCCGCCGCCGACGCGTTCGAGGTCAACCGCGCGATCTACGGCCTCGCCGAGGCCCCCTACCGGTCGGCGCTCGACGAACTGGTCACCCTGCTGGACCTCGAACCGCTGCTGACCAAGCAGGTCCGGGTGCTCAGCCTTGGCGAGCGGATGCGCTGCGAACTGGCCGGCGCCCTGCTGCACCGGCCCGACGTGCTCTTCCTCGACGAGCCGACGCTCGGCCTGGACGTCAACGGCCAGGCGGCGGTGCGCACCTTCCTGCGCGACTACAACGCCCGCTACGGCGCGACGGTCCTGCTCACCAGCCACTACATGGGTGACGTCACGGCGCTGGCCCGCCGGGTGCTGGTCATCGACCACGGCACCCTGCGCTTCGACGGCGACCTCGCCGCGCTGGTCGAGGCCCACTCGCCGCACCGGCTGGTCCGGGTCACCCTGCGCGAGGCGGTACCGGCACAGACCTGGGTCGGCCTCGGCGAGGTGTCCGAGGTGGACGGTGCCGTGGTCACCCTGGCGGTGCCGCGCGCCGAGACCGCCGCGGTCGCGGCCCGGCTGCTCACCACCCTGCCGGTCGAGGACGTCGCGATCGAGGACCCGCCGGTGGAGGACATCATCCGGGCGGTCTTCGCGCATGCGTGACGTCCTCACCGCGTACCCGCCGCTGGTGCGCAGCGCGACGCTGGTGGCGGCGACCTACCGGGGTCGCGTCGCGCTCTCGCTGCTCACCGGTTTCTTCCCGCTGCTGCTGATGGGGGTGTGGCTCACCGTCGTCGCCGAGGGCGGCCCGCCGAAGGGCTGGACCACCGGCGACTTCCTGTCCTACTACGCGGCGGCGACCCTGCTGTGGAACCTCTCCGGCGACCACGTCGTCTGGCAGTGGGACGCGGACATGCGCAGCGGTGACCTCTCCGTGCGACTGCTGCGCCCGGTGCACCCCTTCCACCAGTACGCCACCAACGACCTCGGCCACCGCCTGGTCTTCCTGACCGTGCTGGTGCCGGCGCTGGTGCTCGCCGCGCTGCTGGTGCCGGGCCTGGACTACCCGGTCGGTCCCGTCCGGCTCGCCGCCGTCGCCGCCGCGCTCGTGCTCGCGTACGCGGTCAGCCTGCTCATGGCGTCGACGTTCGCGTTGATCGGGTTCTGGAGCACCCAGACGTCCAACGCGTGGCTGCTGTGGTGGGGGCTCGGCTCGTTCGCCTCCGGTTGGGTCGCGCCGCTGGCGCTGATGCCGGACTGGCTGCGCAGCGTCGCGGTGGTGCTGCCGTTCCGCACCGCGATGGGTTTCCCGGTGGAGCTGCTGATGGGCCGCCTCGACGCGCGGGAGGCCGCGTACGGCTTCGCCGTCGGGCTCGGCTGGCTCGCCGCCTTCGCCGTGCTGTACCGGACCATCTGGCGGCACGGCGTCCGCCGCTACCAGGCGGTGGCCGGGTGAACGGCTGGAACCGGCACGCCCGGGTCCTCGCGATCTGCTGGCGGGCGGCGGTGGCCGGCGAGGTGGAGTACCGGCTCAACTTCTTCTCGAACGTGGCGCTCAGCGCCTTCTGGATGGTGTGGGCGGCGGCCGGCGCGTCGGTCTACTTCCGCTTCACCGGGACGGTGGCCGGTTGGACGCAGGCCGAGGTGCTCGTCGTGATCGGCCTGTTCTTCACCCTCAACGGCCTGCGCCAGGCGCTGTTGCAGCCCAATCTGGAGCGGATGACCGACTACGTCCGCCTGGGCACCCTCGACTTCCTGCTCACCAAGCCGTTCGACGCGCAACTGCTGGTGAGCCTGCGGCAGGTGCGGGTCAACCACCTGCTGGATCCGGTGCTGGGCCTGGCCCTGACCACCGTCGGGGTGGTCCTGTCCGGCCGCGGCGTGTCGGTGGTCGCGCTGGCCGCGTTCGGGCTGCTGCTGGGCTGTGCGGTGCTGCTGCTGTACGCCCTGACCGTGCTGCTCATGGCGCTCGCCGTGGTGCTGGTGGCCGCCGAGGAACTCGGCCGGGTCTCGTACGCCTTCGTCGAACTGTCCCGCTTTCCGGTGGAGCTGTACCGCAACCCCGTGCAGGCGGTCCTCACCGTGGTGCCGGTGGCGTTCCTCACCACGTACCCCGCGGCGGCCCTGCTGGGCCGGCTCGACCCGTACCTGCTGCTGATCGCGCCGGCGGTGGCGGTCGGCGCGGTCGTCGTGGCCACCCTCGCCTGGCGCCGCTCGCTGCACTCCTACTCCGGCGCCAGCGCCTAGGGTGACCCGCCCGGCGACACGTCCCGCGAGAGCCCGCTCACATGCCGGAGGAACCCTGGCCGCGCCGCCACACCTCGCCCTGGACACCGTGGCGCTCCGCCGCGTACCGCTCCTGGGTCGACCTGGCGTCCCGGGCCGCCTCCGCATCCTCCCGCGACGAGAGGCGCTTCCGGTCGCGCCAGCCGACGAAGACGAACAGCCCGATGAGACCCACCGCGACCACGACGAGAGAAACCACCAGCACCTTCATGTCGTCGACGCTACGGCGGGCCCGCAAGCGCGCTCCGTGGCCGGCGCGGCCGGCGGAGATGACCGGCAGGCCGGCCCGGGTACGATCACGACGCAACCGCGTGACCAGGAGATCGGTCGGAATGAACGGGCTGCCCGCTGCCGTACTGGTGTCGATCCTCGTCCTGCTCGTGGTGCTCGCCAGCGACGTGTGGGTCTACGCGGACGCGAAGGAGCGGCTGCGACGCGGAAACCCGGTCTCCGTGTCGCTGGGGCCCTCCCGGCTGGAAAGCCCGGAGGCGTGGTTCGTGGGTTGCCTGCTCATCTGGGTGGTGTTCTTCCCGCTCTACCTGACGGCCACGGGCCGGAATCCCTTCGCCCGCCGTCGCTGACCACCGGCTGACCCTCGCCTGCCGCCATAGATGCCGATTTGTGCCAGCCATGTGAATTCACAATTGACCGGTACCGTGCTTTTCGGGCTCGGCGCTGCCGGCGGCCGGGCCGGCAAGGATCAGCCTCAGTCCACGAAGGAGCCAGCAATGACCGCCACCTCCGTGTCCTCGAGAACCACTCGGCTGCGCGCCGGCGCCCTCGCCGTCGGCGGGTCCCTCGTCGCCGCCGCACTGGTCTGGGCCGTCGCCCAGCTCATCGACGTCGAGTTGCACATCGATCCCCGCAACGGTCAACCGCCCGGCGTCCTCGGCCTGCCGATCATCACGGTCTTCACACTCGTGGCGGCGTTGCTCGGTTGGGCCACCCGTTCGGTGCTGGACCGGTTGACCCGCCATGCGGCCGCTGTCTGGACAGCGCTCGCCGTCGTCGTGTTCCTGGCGTCGTTCCTGCCGCTGTTCGCCGTCGGGGCGAGCGGCGCGACCAAGGTCGTCCTCGGGCTGATGCACGTCGCGGTCGCCGCGGTGCTGATTCCGATCTTCAGCCGCCGGACGTCCTGAAACCACCGACCCGGCGGGTCTTCACCGGGCGCCCGGTCGCGCCCGGGTAGGGGCCCACGCCGGCTCAGGGCTTGCGGGCCACCGCCGCGTACATGGAGGCCTGGGCGACCGCGGTGCGCAGCTCCGCCGGATCGTCCGGCTGCCACTCGGTGACCGGGGTGATGCCCGGCGGTACGAGTTCGAGGCCGGCGAAGAACGAGGCGAACTGGTCCCGGCTCCGGAACGCCATGTCGATCATGCTGGTCGTGGTAACCGGTGCCGCGGTGGCGGCGACGTCCCGCGGCACCAGGTCGGTGGTGGCGTGCGAGACCACCAGATAGCTGCCCGAGGGCAGCGCGTCGACCAGCCGCCGGGTGATCGCGTACGGGTCGTCGGCGTCGGTGAGGAAGTGCAGGACGGCCACCAGCATCAGCGCCAGCGGCCGGTCGAAGTCGAGGGTGGCGCGCACGTCGGGGTGGCCCAGGATCCGCTCCGGGTCGCGCAGGTCGGCGTCCACGTACGCGGTGGCGCCCTCGGGCGCGCTGGTCAGCAGGGCGCGCGCGTGCGTGAGCACGATTGGGTCGTTGTCCACGTAGACCACCCGCGACTCCGGGGCGGCGCCCTGGGCGATCTCGTGCAGGTTCGGGCTGGTCGGGATCCCCGTGCCGATGTCGAGAAACTGCCGGATGCCGGCGGTGTTGGCCAGGTAGCGGGTGGCCCGCTGCATGAACCGCCGGTTCTCGATGACCGTGGTCCGGATCGCCGGGTAGGCGGCCGCGACGGCGTCACCGGACTGCCGGTCCGCCGCGAAGTTGTCCTTGCCGCCCAGCCAGTAGTCGTAGCGGCGGGCGGGATGAGGCACCGACGGGTCGATCCGGGTCGACGCTGCGGACTCCTCCGAAGCGGGGTGGCCTCCCGACCTGACGTCCGCCATGGCGACCTCCTGCGCTCCTCGGGCATGCATGCGCGATCGTAGCGGCCGGACACGCGCCTCGAGGGCCCCGATGCGGCCGCGCACCGACCCGAACGGCTTCGCCGTGCCGCCCGGGGCAGCCTCCCACCGCGCGTACGCTGGCCGGTGTGGATCAGGAAGACCGCATCGCGCTGTTCCTCGACTACGAGAACCTGGCGCTGGGCGTACGCGACCATCACCGCGGCCGGATGTTCGACTTCCGGCCCATCGCCGACGCCCTCGCCGAACGGGGCCGTGTGGTGGTGCGCCGGGCGTACGCCGACTGGTCGTACTTCGACGAGGACCGCCGGATGCTCACCCGCTCCCACGTCGAACTCATCGAGATACCCCAGCGGATGGGCGCCTCGCGGAAGAACGCCGCCGACATCAAGATGGCCGTCGACGCGGTGGAGCTCGCCTTCGAACGCGACTACATCTCCACGTTCGTGATCTGCACCGGGGACAGCGACTTCACACCGCTCGTGCACAAGCTGCGCGAGCTCAACAAGCGGGTCATCGGGGTCGGGGTGGAGAAGTCCACGTCGGCGCTGCTACCACCCGCGTGCGACGAGTTCCTCTACTACGAGCGCCTCGAAGGGGTCGACCTTCCCCCGCCCGCCGAGCGGCGTGGCCGACCCGGGCGGACGCCCGGCCCGGAGGCGCGGCCGCCGGTGGAGCCGCAGCCCGAGCCGCAGCCCGAGCCGCAGCCGGCGGAGGAACCCGTGCGCGACGTCGACCGGCTCGCGGTCCTCGTGGCCCAGACCGTGGCGGGGCTCCAGGGCAGCTCCAGCGGCGAGGTGACCGCCTCCGGGCTGAAGCGGACCCTGCTGCGTAAGGATCCGACGTTCAGCGAGTCCGACTACGGCTTCCGCACCTTCGGCGAACTCCTGCGTTACCTGGCCGAGCACAACGTGATCGAGCTGTCCGAGGGGCCCGCCAAGGGCGATCCCGAGGTGGCGCTGCCCGAGCGTGGCGACCGCGAGGCGGCGTTCGCGCTGCTGCGCTCGGTCGTCGCGGACCTGGCCGGCGCCGACGGGGCGGTGGCCCTGTCCGGCCTGAAGAACCAGCTCCGCCGGGCCCGGCCGGACTTCAGCGAGAAGAAGCTCGGCTACCGCAGCTTCCTGCAGTTCGGCAAGGCGGCGGCCACCAGCGGGGTCGTCGAGCTGCGGTGGAGCCCGGAGGCGGACGACTACCTGCTCACCCCGCCGAGTTCCTGACCTCGCGACCCGGGCGCTCGCTGAGCGACATGACGCCGTGCCGGTCGCTCAGTCGCCGGTCGGTGGGCACAGCAGCGAGTCCACCACCGGCAGCCGGAGGGGATCCAGGCAGACCCGCACCACCGGCGGGTCGGCGGACGGCGCCGCGCTGCTCGGGGCGGGCGCCGGGGCGGCGCTCGACGGCGGCGCCGTGGCCGGGGGCCCGGCCGGTGGTGCGGCCGGTGGTGCGGTGGTGGCCGGCGCCGGTCGCGCGGCCGGCGGGGTTCCGCTGACCGGGGTGGCGGGCGGCTTCGACCGGGGCCCCACGGTGGCCTGCGGGGCGGGACGGCTCGCCGCTGGCGCCGCGTCGGTCGCCAGTGCCACGGACACGGCCGCCGGCGAGGGCACCGGACGACCCCCGGGCGCCCCCTGCCGGGCGGACGGACTCGGGAAGATGTCACCGATGCCCTCGGGTTGGTCGCCGGTGCCGGCGCTCACACCCGGCGCCGCCCGGTACGGCAGGTCGGTCGTCCCCGGGGTCGCCGTGCCGTTGGTCAGCGCTGCGAACGCCACCGCGACGACGACAGCGGCGGCGGCCGCCATCCGCTCCGGCGGCAGCAGGGCCGTGGGCGCGTTCTGGGGCGCCACCGGTGGCGGGGGCAGCGGGCGCGCGGCGCGGTGGGCGGCCAGCAGGGCGTCGATCTGCGGGGCCACGGCGGCCCGCTGCCCGGTGGCGGCGGCGAAGGCGAGGGTGAGGTAGAAGCGGAAGTTCACCGCTGCGGCGGTGGGCACCTGCAGGCCGGCCGGCCGGCGCCCGTCCACGGCGTGCAGGAGGGTGACCGGGGCCTCCGGATGGTGGCCGGGGCCCAGCAGGTCGCGGTACGTCCACTCGCGCCGGCCGGTACGCCCGCCGAAGGCGACCCGGCGGTCGGTCACGACCGCCATCCCGGCGTCCACCACGCGCAACCCCTTCGGCAGCACGGGGCCGGACGGCTGCCCGGCGGTCGCCCCGACCGGGGTTGCCCCGACCGCCAGGGCGGGCGCCGGCAGTCCGGCGATGTGCCGCGCCTCCGCCTCGACCAGCTCCGCGTTCGGCAGCACGCGGTAGAGGACCTCGTCGTCGTCGAGTTCCACCGGCAGGCCGGTACGGGGCTGGGTGCATCCGAGGAAGCCGGCGGCCTCGATGCCCAGCCGCACCAACTGCTCCTCGCGTCGGCGCCAGGCCTCGACCTCGGCGTCGTACGCGCGCCGCCGCCGGTCGTTCTCGCGTTGCGCCCACGCCACCTGCCGGCGGGACTGTTTCGCGGCGGACCTGGGGGCGATGACTGACCGTTGCGCCGTCACACCTCGTACAACGGCTTCCGCAGGTGACGGACACGAGGCGGGGAGTAACCGGTCCCATTCTTCCAGGAAGGGGCTGATTTGGACGAGTGCGGCGTGCTGCGCGTCGGGCCGGTCGCGGTCACGATCGGCCCGTGAGTGGGGCCGGGGGCCGGGCCGTGACCAAGAAGCGGCGCCGTCCCGGGAACTTCTCGCCGCCGCGGAGCGACCAATACAGGGCGCGCGACCCGGCCGGGTCCGTGACCGGTCGGCCGTGCGGTCGGAGGAGGATGGCAGGTATGAACCGAGTGAGGCCAGCTCCCGTACCGTCGATCAGGATGACGGCGGACCGGCCGGCCGGCCACGGATGAGCGCCGACGCCGACGACGCGCAGGTCACCCGGTGGGCGCACCAGGCCGGCCGGGGTGACCAGCAGGCCGCCGCCGCGTTCGTCCGGGCCCTGCAGGTCCCGGTGTGGCGGTTCCTCGCGCACCTGGCCGGCCCGGCCGAGGCCGACGACCTGACCCAGGAGACGTTCCTGCGCGCGCTGCGCAGCCTGCCCGGTTTCGCCGGCCGGTCCTCGGCCCGGACCTGGCTGTTCACCATCGCCCGCCGGGTCGCCGTGGACCACGTACGGGCCGCTGCGACCCGCCCGCGGGTGTCCGCGCTGACCGACTGGGAGCGGGCCGCCGAGGCGGCCGGGGCGGTCACCTCCGGCGGCGACGACGCCGTGACCCTGCGGCGGCTCATCGCCGCCCTGACGCCCGAGCGGCGGGAGGCGTTCGTCGCCACCCAGCTGGTCGGCCTGTCCTACGCCGAGGCCGCCCAGGTGTGCGGCTGCCCGGTCGGCACCATCCGGTCCCGGGTCGCCCGGGCCCGCGAGGACCTGGTCGCCGCCTGGCGGGGTGACGCCCAGGGCAGCCGCGTGGTCTGAGCGGCCGAGGTCTGCCGGCCGGGCTCGCGCCACCGCCGGGCCCAGGCGCGGCGTCGTCGCGCCCCGGTCCACCGGCACGTGGGCCGTCCGCCGCGGCCGGTCAGGCGGCGCGGCGGTTGTCGCGGGCCTGCGCCGAGTACGGCGGCAGCAGCCGCAGCGGCGCCACCTCCGGCTGTTCCTCCAGCCGCAGCGACCACCGCGAGCCCGACGACCGGCCCTGCCGCGGCGGCGTGCCGCCCGAGCGCCACCGGGACCGGGACAGCAGCATCATGACCACCCAGCCGACGAGCAGGAACCCGTGGCTGATCAGCCGCTGCACCGCCACCTGCCCGGTGATCAGATCGTTCACCGACAGCAGCACCAGCGTGGCGACGAAGGCGCTGAGCATCGGCAGCAGCCCGGCCGGCGCGGACCGGCGCAGCGCCACATAGAGGAATCCGGCGCCCACCGCCACGTTCCACGCCGCCGACTCGTGCCACAGGTGCTGGCCGGAGACGTGCACGTGGCCGACGACGGCGTCCTGGCCGACCTGCGCCATCCCGAGCACCAGCTGCACCGCCCCCAGCAGCCCCAGCAGGCCCCGCAGCCCGAGCGTCACGCGCTCCCGCCAGCCGGACCGGGCCGGCGCCGGGGGAGCGGCCGCGAGCACCGCGTCGACCAGGTCGGGGACCTGCGGCACCACGTGGGTACGCGCGCGCCGGGTCACCGCCACCGCCGCCTCGAACCACCCCCGGCAGCCGGCACAGGACTCCAGGTGCCCCTCGGCCGCTGCGGTCTCGGCCGCCGACGCCTCACCGTCCAGCTGCGCCGACAGGATCTCCCGCCACTGCTCACACGCCATGTACAGATAGTCGTCGGCGGTGCCCACCTGGTTCCCGACCCCCCGGCGACCGCGTTGACCCGCCCGCCGACGGCCAGCAGCCCGACGGCTCGGGCCCCGTCGGCCGGTCCGGGCCGGGCTCACTCGTCGATCATGTGCCATCGTTGTCCTCCTGGTGCGCTGCCCCGACCCGGGGCGGGACGGAGGAGGGGCGGACGCGATGGGGGAGGAGCGGGCCGGACCGCTGCGTGGCGTGCTTGTCGCGGACTTCTCGCGGATCCTCGCCGGGCCGTACGCGACCATGCTCCTCGCCGACCTCGGCGCCGACGTGGTCAAGGTCGAGGGACCCGGCGGTGACGACACCCGGACCTGGATGCCGCCGGTCCGCGAGGGCGTCTCCACCTACTACCTCGGCGTCAACCGCAACAAGCGCGCCATCACCCTCGACCTCACCGACGCCGAGGACCTGGTGCTCGCCCGGCGACTGGCCCACCGCGCCGACGTCATGATCCAGAACTTCCGGCCCGGCGCGCTGTGCCGCTTCGGCCTCGACTACGACAGCGTCGCGGCCGCCAACGACCGGATCGTCTACGCCTCGATCAGCGGCTTCGGCGCGGGAGCCGGCGCCGACCTGCCCGGGTACGACCTGATGGTGCAGGCGGCGTCCGGGCTGATGAGCCTCACCGGAGAGCCGGACGGTCCGCCCTGCAAGGCCGGGGTGGCGGTGTTCGACGTGATCGCCGGCCTGCACGCGGCCGTCGGGATCCTCGCCGCCCTGCACCACCGGGAGCAGGCCGGGACCGGGCAGCACGTCGAGGTGAACCTGCTCTCCTCCGCGCTGTCCGGCCTGGTCAACCACGCCAGCGCCCAGGTCGCCGCCGGCGTCGTGCCGTCCCGGATGGGAAACGCCCACCCGAGCATCTTCCCGTACGAGCCGCTGCCGACCGCCGACGGCGAACTCGTCGTGATCGCCGGCAACGACGGCCAGTTCCGGACCCTGTGCCAGGTCCTCGGCCTGCCCGACCTGCCCGACGACCCCCGCTTCCGGCGCAACCAGGACCGCACCGCCCACCGTGCCGTGCTGCGCCCCCTGCTGGTCGCGCGGCTGCTCCAGCGGAGCAGCGACGAGTGGTTCCGGGACCTACGCGCGGCGGGCGTGCCGTGCACGCCGATCAACACGGTCGACGGCGGCGTCGCGCTGGCGCGGCAACTCGGGCTCGACCCGGTGGTCACCGTCGACGGCGTACCCGGCGTCCGCCATCCGATCGGCTTCTCCGCGACCCCGCCGCGCTACCACCTCCCGCCGCCCGGGCCGGGCGAGCACGACGCCGAGATCCGCGCCTGGCTGGCCGGGTGACCGGTCGGCCACGCCGTACTACCCCGGTGCCGGCCCGCCGGGCCGCCAGTCTCGTGGACTTCCCAGGCGATTCACAGCCGGGTGGGGTGACGCTGCGTTCATCGGGCGCCTACATTTGGTCCGGTTTGGCCCCCGTCCGGAGGAGGCACTCGTGCCGCACGCCGCCGCGCGTTCCGACAACCGCACACCCGTGGAGCCGGTCCCGCCCGCGGGTCCGGCCCGTCGGCGTTGGCCGCGCTGGGCCCGCTGGTGCGTGGCGGTCGGCGCGACCCTGATGACGCTCAGCGGCGTGGCGCTGGGCGGCAGCCTGTTCCTCCTGCACACCGCGACCAGCAAGATCACCCAGCAGAACCTGCTCGGCGCCGCCGCGGCACCGCGCCAGCACCAGAACATCACCGGAGCGAAGAACATCCTGCTCGTGGGCGTCGACGCCCGCCCGAACCAGGATCCCAGCCAGCTCACCCGCGCCGACTCGATCATCCTGATGCACATCCCGGCCGATCACAGCCAGGCATACATGGTCTCGCTGCCGCGCGACTCACTGGTGACCATCCCGGCCTATGACAACGGCGCGACGTCGTACGCCGGCGGGCAGAACAAGATCAACGCGGCCTTCGCGTTCGGCGGTCGGGGACTCACCGGCGCGCCCGCGCTGTCGCACGGCTTCGAGCTGCTCGCGCTGACCGTGCGTGACGTCACCGGCATCACCCCGGACGCCGGCGCCATCATCGATTTCCAGGGGTTCAAGGACATCGTCCAGACGCTCGGCCAGGTCTGCATGTACGTCGACGAGACCACCACCTCGATCCACCTGGGGAAGGACGACGCGACCGGGAAGACGGCGGCGCCGTACAAGATCAATCCGGACGGCACGGTCAACCACCGCATCCCCGGGGTCACCCCGAACGTCTACACCAAGGGAAACCACTGCCTGAACCCGTCCCAGGCGCTCGACTTCGTCCGGCAGCGGGACCTGCTGGCCAACCACGACTTCGACTACGGCCGGCAGCGCCACCAGCAGCAGTTCGTCAAGGCGGTGCTGCAGCAGGTCATCACCAAGGGCCTGAACTCACCGACCAAGCTGCCCGGCCTGCTGTCGGCGGTCGGCAAGGCCATGACCGTCGACGACGGTGGCATCCCGCTGGAGGACTGGGCCTTCGCCATGCGGAGTGTCCGCCCCGACGCGATCACCACGATCAAGACCAACAACGGCACCTTCAACAGCCGTACCGTCCCGGGGGTCGGCAGCGCCGAGATCCTCAGCCCGACCAGCATGCAACTGCTGCACGCGTTCCGGGACGACACCGTTGCGGCGTTCGTCCAGGCCCACCCGACCTGGGTGGCCGACTCCGGGCAGCCGGCGTCCGCCCACTGAGCGTCTCCGGGTGGCGGCGCCGGACCGGCCTTACCCCGCGGCGGGGCCGGCGGCCAGCACGGACGCCAAGGGCGCACGCAGCCGCTCGGCGGGATACGGGGTGGCCCGGCCCGTGCCGAACAGATCCCAGTAGAAGTCGCTCACGATCGCGGCGACCGGGGCGTACCGGGTGATGATCGCGCCGCGGCGGCCGGCGCGTCAGCCGGCGCACCGCCGGACGTACTCGTCGCGTTCGGCCGGCCCGCCGCGCGTCGGCGGCAATCGTCGCAAATGGCGGGCGTTGACATGTGACCATTCGGTCACCTATTCTGATTCCCGTGAACGACGAGGACCTGGTGTTCAAGGCACTCGCCGATCCGACCCGACGAGCCCTGCTCGACTCCCTCTTCGTGCGCGACGGCCAGACGCTGACGCAGTTGGAGTCCGAGCTGGAGATGACCCGCTTCGGGGTCATGAAGCATCTGCGCCTGCTGGAGGACGCCGGCCTCGTGGTCACCAGGCGGCAGGGCCGGGAGAAGCTGCACTTCCTCAACCCGGTGCCGATCCGGCTGATCCACGACCGGTGGATCGACAAGTACACGGAAGGCCACACCAGGGCGCTGCTGGACCTCAAGGCCGAGCTCGAACGCGACGAACCGGAGGACAGGACATGACCACCACGACGACGACCGGGACTACCAAGGTCTACCGGGTGTACATCAAGGCCACGCCGCAGGCCGTCTGGGACGCCATCACCAAGCCCGAGTGGACCCGGCGGTACGGCTACCAGGGCATCGCCGACTACGACCTGCGGCCCGGCGGCCGCTACCGTGCCTTCGCCATCAAGGAGCACCAGCAGGCCGGCATGCCCGAGGTGCCGGTCGAGGGTGAGGTGATCGAGGTGGACCCGCCGGTCCGGCTGGTGCAGACCTGGCGGCCCACCTGGCTCGACGAGCCGGCCACCCGGTTGACGTACGAGATCGCCGAGCGGCACGACGGGGTCACGTGCCTCACCGTGATCCACGAACTCGCCGGCGCGCCGCAGACCATGGCGCAGGTCAACGGCGACGTCGAGGGTGCCGGCGGTGGCTGGGCGGAGGTCCTCAGCGACCTGAAGTCCCTGCTGGAGACCGGCGCCCCGCTCTACGCCTGAGCCAGGACGAGGGGAGTGGAGCAGGCCCATGCGTGCGATGACCCGCGTGACGAGACGACTGACCTTGACCGCCGCCCTGGTGGCCGCGGTGGGCGTGGCCGCGCCCCCGGCGGTCGCCACCGCGGCGGCCACCACGGAACCCGGCCGGCGCACCATCACCGGCACCATCGACGGCGCCGACTTCCGGATCGAACTGCCGCACCGCTGGAACGGCACCCTGCTGCTGTACAGCCACGGGTACCTTCCGGAGGGCTTCCCGTCCTTCGGCATCGGCCTGACCAATCGGCCGCCGGACCGGTCCGAGACCGAGGCCTGGCTGCTCGACCACGGCTACGCCATGGCCGCCTCCCAGTTCGCGGACGGCGGCTTCGGCTACGCGGTGGAGCGCGGGTTGCGCGACCAGATCGCGTTGCTGGACTGGTTCGAGGACCACGTCGGGGTGCCCCGGCGCACGATCGCCACCGGGCAGTCGATGGGCGGGGGGATCGCCGTCCAGCTCGCCGAGCGCCACCCGCGGCGGTTCGCCGGCGTGGCGACGATGTGCGGCGCGTACGACACCCAGGCCCTCTTCAACACCGGGCTGGACGTGCTCTTCGCGGTCCGTACCCTGCTCGCGCCCGGCCAGGACATCGACCTGGTACGCCCCAACGACCCGGCGGCCGACGCGCAGGCCCTCACCGACGCCATCCAGCAGGCGCTCGGCACCGAGCAGGGCCGGGCCAGGATCGCGCTGGCCGCCGCGCTGAACAACGTCACCGGCTGGTACTCGGCGCACGAGCCACGCCCCACCGACCCCGTCGAGCGGACCCGCAACCAGGCCGAGTGGCTGCAGTACGCGTACAGCCTCGGCTTCGGCCCGCCGGGACGGCTGGACCTCGAGCGCCGGGCCGGGGGCAACCCGTCCTCGAACGTCGGGGTGGACTACCGCCAGCAACTCGTCCGGTCGGCACAGCACCCTCAGGTGCGGCAGGCCGACCGGGCGGCGGGGCTCGACCTGCGGGCCGACCTGGACCGGCTCGCCGGCGCCCCGCGGATCGCCGCCGACCCGGCCGCGGTCGACTACCTGCTCCGCGTCGGCATCCCGTCCGGGCGGACCCCGGTGCCGGTGGTCACCATGCACACGACGGGCGACGGTGGCGCGCCGCCCCACCAGGAACGCTGGTACGCCGACCAGGTCCGGCGCGCCGGCGACCCCGGCAAGCTGCGGCAGCTCTACGTCGACCGGGGTGGGCACTGCTCGTTCAGCGCAGCCGAGGAGATCACCATGCTGCGCACCCTCTTCACCCGGATCGAGACCGGCCGCTGGCCGGACACCGGCCCGCGGACGACGAACGAGACGGCGAGGGCTCTCGGTGAGCAATACCAGCTGGTGCTGGACCTCGGACGGACCTTCACCGACGCATCCATGCCACCGGCGTTCACCACGTTCGTCCCGCCCCGCGCCATGCGGCCGACGCGGTAGCCGCGGAAGCCCACTGGGGACTCCGCCGGTGGAATCAGTCGGCAATCCCGTATGCCGGGCGGCGAGCAGCCGCCCGGCGTGGCCGGGTACCGAGAACCCCTCGGTCTGGCTTCATGTCTTGTTCTGCGAGTATCGGGAGCCGCCGTGCTCGCCAGATCCCCGCGGATGAGGCAACAGGGCGAGATGGTGTCGGACGGCGGCCGTGACCCGGTGCCGGTCACCGGTGGCGAGGAGGTCGAGCAGAGCGCCGCGGAGCACCGCCAGGGCCAGGGTGCGGCGGACGGCGCCCGCCTCGCTGTTCCGCTCGGGCGGTGGTTGGCAGGCGGCCAGGACGGCGAGCCAGTCGTGCACGGTCGCGCGGGCGAACCCGGCCCACGCGCCGTCGGGCTCGACGAGGGAGCGGGCGTACGCCTCGACCCAGAGCCGCAGCAGCCGCCGATGCTCCTCGGCAGCGAGCCACGCCCAGACCTGCTCGACCGCCGGGACCAGCCCGATGGGCGCGCCATGGCTGGCCTGTCCGAGGCGGTCCAGGATCGCGAGCTCGTCGGTGCGGGCCCGCGCGAGCAGCGCCCGCACCAGGCCGTCCTTGTTGCCGAAGAGGAACATCAGCACCCGGGGGCTTGAGCCGATGGCCGCGGCGAGCGGACGCAGTGACAGGTCGGCCAGGCCGTGCTCGAGCACGTACCGGTAGGCGGCCTCCAACAGCTCGATCTGCCGGGGGGACGGCGTTGTCGGGTCCTGCGACATGGGGGTAGCGTACCCGCTACTGAAACAGTTGTGTCAGTGGCGGGAGCCGTTGGCCAGGGAGCCGGGAGGGTGGCCCATGTCGCAGCAGGACCGTCAGCCGCGAGTCGTGGTGCGCCGGGCGGACCGCCCCGGCGACCTGGGCTGGGTGGTGATGGCCCACGGCGAGGTGTACGACCAGCAGTTCGGCTGGGACACCGACTTCGAGGCGCTGGTGGCCAGGATCGTCGCCGACTACGCCACGGACCACGACCCGAGCCGGGAGGCGGCCTGGATCGCCGAGGTCGACGGCGCACGCGTGGGATGTGTCTTCTGTGTCGCCGACGGCGAGCCCGGGGTGGCCAAGCTGCGGATCCTGCTGGTCACCCAGGCCGCGCGTGGCCTCGGCGTCGGCACCCGCCTGGTCGAGACGTGCGTCGCCTTCGCTCGCGCGGCCGGCTACCGGCAGGTCACGTTGTGGACCAACGACGTGCTGGTGTCCGCACGCAGAATCTATGCGGCCGTCGGCTTCGTCCTCACCGGTGAGGAGCGGCACCACAGCTTCGGCCACGACCTCGTCGGCCAGAACTGGACGCTCGACCTGCGGCAGCGGCCAGCCGTCAGCGCCGCGGGTGCGGGTGACCGGCCATGAGCACGCATCTGCCGCCGCGGCTCGTGGCGAGGTGACCTGCCGCTCTCGGCACCAACTGGGCTCCCGGACGAGGGCCGCAAAGTACCGAAACCCTTTCCGTCTGGCATTCATATCTGTGTTCTGGGAACATCGGGACAAGCCGGACGACACCGAGCCGCGCTAGCCGACAGTTCGAGCTGAAGACCGATGGTCCTGTCTGGACGACGCGGTCGCGGAGCGACACCTCACTGCACAGACCGAGGCCGACACGCGCCTGACCACGCAGATCATCGAGCGGACCGCAGCCGACGGTCCGGCGCGTCGGCCACCCGGTGCTGAAGGTTCCCGTTCCCGGTCGGACAGTCGCGGGAACAGCTCGGTCGGTCGCCCCAGCGCGAGAAGAGGGAGAGCCATGATCGGTCAACTCGCCGGCAAGAATGTCATCGTCACCGGAGGCGCCCGCGGCATCGGTCGGGGCATCACCCTCGGACTGGCCGCCGCCGGGGCGAACGTGGTCGCCTGCTACCGGACCGAGGGTGAGCACGTCGAGGCGCTCGCCCACCAACTCAAGGAGACGCCGGGCAGCCACCGGCTGATCCGGGCCGACGTGACCGACGTCGAGGACGTCGAGCGGCTCGTCGACGAGGCCGGGAGCGGCCACCGTACGCTGCACGGTCTGGTGCACAACGCGGGGGTGATCAGCCCGGTGCGGTTCGCCGAGCTGACGCCCCAGGAGTGGCACCGGGTGGTGGACACCACGCTCACCGCGGCGTACCTCCTCGTCAACAAGGCACTGCCGCTGATGACCGCGGGCACGTCGGTGGTGGCCATCGGGTCCCGGGCGGCCACGGTCGGAATCCCGCTGCGGGCGCACTACACCGCGGCGAAGGCCGGCCTCGTCGGGCTGATGCGTTCGCTGGCCAAGGAACTGAGCCCGCAGGGCATCCGGGTCAACGTGGTGGCTCCGGGCACCATCGAGACCGAGGAAGCGGCACGGGACTCCTCGGCGGAGCGGCAGGCGTACGTCGAACGCCACCGCCAGATCATCGCGTTGCGGCGCTACGGGCGGCCGGAGGAGGTCGCCGACGCGGTCGCCTTCCTGCTGAGCGACCAGTCCTCCTACATCACCGGGGAGACGCTGCACGTCGACGGTGGCATCTGACCCGCCCGGCGGGGCGCTGACCGCCCGGCGGGTGCTCGATGCCCTGTTCGACGGCGTGGGCCGCGAGGCCGTTTCCGGCGTCGCGGCCCACGGTCTACCGTCCTGTCCCGGTCAGTCCCTCAGCTCCGCGTGGGACGACATGAACACGGACTACTGCGCGGTCGGCAACGCGCGCAGGACGGTCAGGGTCATGCTGCTGTCCTTGTAGGACACCCGGAACAGGTGACCGCCGGCGTTCAGGACCCGGTTCTCGGGCAGCGCGTGGAAGCTGCCGCTGATCGAGCTGCCGCTCATGATCGTCAGCACGGTGCCCGGGGTGAGCGGGCCGCGCACGTCCAGGTCCAGGTTTCCGGCCAGCGCCAGAGCGCCCGTGGCCCGAACGCTGGTGTAGTCGTGGTCGCCGGAGATGGTGACGGCGACGCGACCCTCGTTGCCGATCGTCACGTTCCCGCCGATGTTCAGGACGTTGCCCGGGGCGACGGCGGCATCGGTGATCTGCGCCGCCTCGTCGGCCGCGAGACCGGGCCGCAGCACGCCGCCGGTGACGGTGACGCCCGCCGCCACGCTGCCGCTGCCGCCGAGCGTCCCGCCGCGCACGTCGATCGAGCTCGCGTGCGAGCCGACGACCGAGAGCTTGCCGCCGAGGACCGTGCTGGTCCCGTGCCAGGTCTCGTTGCCGGTGAGGAACAGGGTGCCCTCGCCACGCTTGGTGAGGCTGCCCTCGTAGGCGCGGGCGTTGCGGGCCTGCTCGCGGCGGGTCCCGATGGCGTAGTCCGACTTGTCGGCGTCGCTCGCGTCGGCGGGCAGACCCTGCGTCCAGCCCTTGGCGACCTTGGTCGCCGCCCAGGCGGCCGCCTCGGCGGCGTCCTCCTGCTGGCGCGCCCGGATCGCGACGTCGGAGATGTCGTTCGACCACACGTCACTCTGTCCCTGCGTGTCGACGACGAACGGCCCCAGGAACTGGCCCGGGCCCTTCATGGCCTCCCGCAGGCTGACCGTGTGCCAGCCGTTGCGGCTGTCCGGAACCTGCACGATCTGGCCCCGGGTGGGGTTCGGCACGGCGACGCCGGAGGCGTCACTGATCGTGTTGTTCTGCCGGCCGGTGGTGAACATCGTGTACAGCGCCTGCTCGTTGGTCAGGTACGGGAAGCGCTGCATGATCAGCGACAGCGCGGCCGCCGAGTGCGGCCCGGCCATCGACGTTCCCGACGAACTCCCGTAGCGGGCTTCCGGCACCCCGTTGACGACCGACACGGTGGTGCTGTTGATCCCGTTGCTCGGCGCCGTCACGCAGGACCACTTCGCGACGCCGCACTGGTTGAACGTCTGCTGACCCGGCACCAGGACGGACCCGTCCGGGTTGAACGTGCGCCCCACCGTGGGGTTGATCCCCGAGGTGGTGTACCAGCTGCCCTCCAGTTCGGGCAGGAAGTACGGCGCGGCGCCGCGCGGCGACGGGTTCACGTAG
Source organism: Micromonospora sp. NPDC047738 (assembly GCF_040642675.1). Classification (NCBI taxonomy): domain Bacteria; kingdom Bacillati; phylum Actinomycetota; class Actinomycetes; order Micromonosporales; family Micromonosporaceae; genus Micromonospora; species Micromonospora sp. NPDC047738. The sequence continues at coordinate 173,300 of NZ_JBEYSO010000009.1, read as the reverse complement.
CCGCTGTTGCCTGCGGTGAACTGGATGACCGTGCCGGTGCGCGCGGCGTCGATGGCGCCGTTCAGCCAGCGGACGCTGCTGCCGTTCGCGTCGACCACGCCGTCCGGGGTGGACCAGAGGCGCCACGCCGTGTTCAGACCGAAGCCCGCGGGGCTGCCGGGCGGCGTGTCGTACGTGTTGTAGTTCTCCGTGTTGGGCTGGCTGCCCCAGCTGCTGGTGATGATCCTGACGGGCTTGCCGTTCGCCGTCTCGGCGGCGTTCACGGCCCGGTAGACGTTGGCGAGGTAGGCGTCGTCCGGCTTCTGGGCGGCGGTCGCGGTCGCCGGCAGGAGACCGTAGAGCACGCCGTCCGTCTTGTGGGTGTTGCCCATGTACACGTTGCTGTTGAACGCGACCCCGTGCATGTTGGCGGCAGGTCCGCCCGGTTGCGTCTCGCCGACACCGTCGCGGCTCGCCCCGATGGTCCCGGTGACGTGCGTGCCGTGGCTGTCGTTGTACGCCTGGTTGTAGAACCCCGACGTCGGACCGGTCTCGCCACCCTGGGCTTCCACCGAGAAGTAGCGGTCCCCGACGGCGTAGTTCGTCTCCAGGCTGCCGTGCTCCCGGACGTGCCCGGCGAAGACGCCCGAGTCGATGACGCCGATGTTCATCCCGGCGCCGGAGTAACCGGCGGCGTAGGCGAACTCCGCTCCCATCGACACCAGGCCGGCGTCCCGGTTGAACTCAGCGGTGCGCCAGCTCGCCGGGTCGCCGAGCCGGCCGGGATCTCCTTCGTAGGTCTTGATCGGCGGCGCGGACACGTCCGCCCGCGCCGGCTGAGCGACGACGCCGAGCACCACTATCGGTGTCAGCGCCGCGATCAGCCCCGTTTTCATACGTTTCGCGGTCGACACTTCAGCCCCTCTCCAAGATCGTTTCGGCGGGATCGTATCCCTCCGCCCATATCGGAGCAAGGCGTTGGCGGCTACATTTCCGTCTACCTCTGCGGTAATCGCCGGAGGCCGAACCACCCCTGACCGGCCGGCCCGCACCCGGGCATCGGGCGTGCTCGCCAAACCGGATCGAGGCGAGGCCCAGCAGGCAAAACCTCGTAGGACACCCGATTCGACCGGCGAGCTGCGAGTGGACACCGAAAATGCTGTGGTTCGGTCCGTTATCGCCCGTCAGCGAAATGCCGCAGCCCGGACACACGCAGATTGCGCATCGCCTCGCGTCATCGCAGTAGGCAACCGATTCGGCAATGAACAGCGCCAACCGGTCCCATTCGCCGACGACGGCCGACGATTCAGCGGCGCCGCGCCCACCACCGGCGCAGCACGTAACCGACGGCGCTGGCCAGGAACAGGGCGGCCGTGACGAGCAGCCAGCGGGCCAGGAACGGCCGCTGGTCCTGCCCGGACGCGGCCAGGTAGGTTGGCCGGCCCAACCGCAGGATGCCGGGCAGGTAGACGAGGAACAGCAGGCCCGAGGCGAGGGCCGGCACCCGGACGTGGTTCAGCAATGCGGGACCCGACGCCGGCACGCCGTGGGTGCCGAGCGCGCGCTGCAGCACGCGGTCCGCCAGCCCGTAGATCGGGAACAGCACGAAGTCGTGTGCGATCGCCGCGCCGACGAACCAGACCAGCATCCGGCCGGCGGTCGGTTCCGCGGCGAGCCGCAGCGCCACCCAACCGGCGACCGCGAAGGCGCCGACGAGCAGCAGCAGGTGCCCGGCCGGCGCCCCGTACGCCGCCCGGAACCGGGCCGCCAGGTCACCCACCGGTACGGCTCCGGAACTCGATCTCCGCCACCCACTTTGTGCAGTGCACGCCGGGCAGGGCCGGGACGATGACCCGCGCCGGGTAGCCGTGGTCGAGGGAGAGATCGACGCCGTTGACCTGCAGGGCGAGCACGGAGTCCGCGTCGAGGACCTGGTTGGCCTGCAGGGTCGCCTGCTTGAACAGCCCCGCCTTCTCCAGGGACCGCACGTGCGCGGCGGCGATCCCGTCCGCGCCGACGAGGACGGCCAGGTCGCGCAGCCGTACCCCGGTCCAGGTCTGCACGGTCGACCAGCCCTCCACGCAGGCGATCGGCAGCGTGACCGTGTGCTGGGCCATGGCCAGCAGGCCGGCGCGGTCCACCGCGACGGTACGCCCGCCGGCGCGCAGGGTGAGCCGCCAGCCCGGCCCGGTGTCGGCGGCCCGGACGCCGGCGGCGGCCGCGGTCCGGTTCACCGGGAAGCCGGTCCGGCCCGCCCCGGGCTGCCGCCCCCGGGGCAGCAACAACGCGGTCCGCCGCCACGGGCCGTCGAGGTGCTGCCCCACGGTGAGGGCGGCGAGCAGCAGCGACAGCCCACCGACCAGGGCGAGCGCGCCGCGCCGGCTCATCGTGGGCGGCCCGGGCCGGGCGGCCACCAGTTCGTCCGGGTCCGGCGGCTCGGGCCGGGTCGCCGCGCGGTAGGTGATCAGCTCCTCGGGCAGCGAACGGGACCGCAGCGCGGTGCGCATCCGCCGCAGCTTGAGCGCCACGTGCGCGACCAGCGCGGCGACGAACACCCAGGCGCCGAAGTAGTGGGCGGTGTAGAAGTCGAAGCCGAACAGGTACGCGTACTGGATGTCGAGCAGGCCGGTGACGATCTCGAAGAGGATCCCGCCGACCAGCAGGAGCAGGGACAGCCGCTCCAGCACCTGCGCCACCGACCGGGCCGGCGGCCAGTCGAACAGCTTCGGCAGCACCGACCAGAGCTTGGCCAGCACGATCGGGATCAACGTGATCCCGAGCCCCACGTGCAGGCCCTGGGTGAGCCGGAACAGCCAGGACGGGCGGGTCGGCCAGTCGAACGGCGGCAGCCGCAGCCACCCGACGTCACGCGGGAACGCCTGGCCGAACTGCGGGGAGTAGGCGAGGTAGTCCAGCAGCCCGGTGAGGAACACCAGCGGTAGACCGACGAGCAGGACCACCCCGTACATGGCGGTGAGCCACGGGCCGCGCAGCGGGCTGCGCCACCGCCGGTTCACGGTCGCCGCGCCGGGCGGGGGATGCTCGGCCAGGAACGCCCACCACCGCCGGGGGAAACCGTAGGCCGGCCGGCCGGGTGGCACGCGCCCCAACCCGGCCGGGGGACCCCCGGCCGGGGGAGAGCTCTCCGCGCCCACCGGTCCTCCTCGCGACTGCCGACGCCGGGACGCCCGGCGGCGGCCGGCCGACCCGATCCCTCTCCGGCAGGCTACGGGCGGCCTCGGCGGCCGGACCCGGTTTGCCGAATTACGGAACGCTTACCGGCCCGCGGGCCGCGATGTTGCCAGGTCCTTACGGCTTGGCCGACCGGACCCGCCGCGACCGCCTACCGACCTACCCTGACCGGCATGCGGGTACTCGTCACCGGCGCGGCCGGTTTCATCGGGTCGCAGGTCGCCGACCTGCTCGCCGCCGACGGGCACGAGGTGGTGGCGCTGGACGCGCTGCTGCCTCAGGCACACGGCGGCGAACTGCCCGAGTGGTCCCGGCGGCACGCCCCGATCGTCGGCGACGTCCGCGACCCCGACCTGCTCGACCGGCTGCTGCCCGGCGTCGACGCGGTGTGCCATCAGGCCGCGATGGTCGGGCACGGCCTCGACCCGTCGGACGCCCCCGGGTACGCCAGCCACAACGACTACGCCACCGCCGTGCTGCTGGCCGCGATGCACCGGGCCGGGGTGCGCCGGCTGGTGCTCGCCAGCTCCATGGTCGTCTACGGCGAGGGCCGTTACGAGTGCGCCCGGCACGGCACCGTGCGACCCGCCCCGCGCCGCCCCGCCGACCTAGCCGCCGGCCGCTACGACCCGACCTGCCCGCAGTGCGGCGGCATCCTCAGCCCCGCCCTGGTGCCCGAGGACGCCCCGCTGGAGCCGCACAGCACGTACGCCGCCACCAAGCTGGCCCAGGAGCACCTGGCCGCCGCCTGGGCGCGGCAGACCGGGGGCGGGGTGTGGGCCCTGCGCTACCACAACGTCTACGGGCCCCGGATGCCCCGCGACACCCCGTACGCCGGGGTGGCCTCGATCTTCCGCTCCGAGCTGTCGGCCGGCCGGCCGCCGCGGGTGCTGGAGGACGGCCGGCAGCGGCGGGACTTCGTCCACGTCACCGACGTGGCGCGGGCCAACCTGCTGGCCCTCACCACGCCGCCGCCGCAGCCGCTGGTGCCGGTCAACGTCTGTTCCGGCGAGCCGCGGACGGTCGGTGACCTGGCCGCGGCCCTGGCCGCCGCGATGGCCGGGCCGGCGCCGCTGGTCGTCGGTGGCGCCCGCGCCGCCGACGTGCGGCACGTCGTCGCCGATCCGCGTCGGGCGGCCGACCTGCTCGGCTACACCGCGCGGGTCGGCTTCGCCGACGGGGTCACCGCCTTCGCCACCGACCCGCTGCGCGAGCCGGCGGCCGTGCACGCCTGACCCGCCGCGCTGCCCGTCGTGGCGGCAGCGCGGGCGACGCCGGGCCCCGCGGCAGGTCAGGAGACCGTCCACAGCAGGTGGTTGACCGCGAGCGCGGTCGCCGCCTGCCCGGCCAGCCACCAGCGGCGGGTCGCCGGCGGCAGGTGCGCGGTGGCGACCAGCAGCCATACCGCGAACGGCAGCCAGATCCGCTCCACCTCGGCCTTGCTCAACCCGGACAGGTCAGCCGCGAGCACCACCGCCGCCGCAGCCACCGGCAGCAGCACCGTCGGCCCGGCGGCGGCCACCGGCCCGACGAGCCGGGCACCCGGGCCGCGCCGCCGCACCGTCGCGACTCCGGCCGGCACCGCCCGGCGCAGCGCCGGCCCGAGCGCCGGGCCGGCGGACAGCACCAGCGCCGCCAGGTTCGCCCAGACCCAGTAGCCGTAGGGGCGGTCGGCCGCCCAGCCCTGGTAGTAGCGCTCCACCACCCGCTGGTAGCCGTCCCACCACCAGAATCCCGCCGCCGTGAACGCCACCACCACCCCGGCGACTCCCGCGACCGCGGACAGCAGCGCGGCGATCCGGTCCGCCGGACGCAGTGCCAGCACCACCAGCGCCAGCAAGCCGACCAGCACGAAGCCGTACGACAGGTACAGCGCGTAACCCAGCACCAGCCCACCGACGGCCGGGGCCAGCCGGCCGCGTACCGCCAGCAGCGCCAGACCTGCCGCGACCACGCCGGCGAACAGCCCGTCCGCCGACGCCCCCACCCACACGGCCCCGGGCAGCAGCACCAGGAACGGCAGGACCGCGCGGGCCGCGGCGTCGGCGCCGAGCGAGCGCAGCGCCACGGGCACCGAGACGGTGACGCTCGCGCCCACCAGCACGCAGGCCAGTGCGGCAACGGTGCCCCCGCCGAGCCCGATCCGGTCCAGCCCCACGAAGACCAGTAGCGCGCCGGGTGGGTGCCCGGCGGTGTGGGTCGACCAGGAGTCGGGCCGGAAGTCCAGGATCCGTCCCGTGAACCCGGCCAGCGTGGCGGGGACGTCCCGGATCCCGGGCACCTCGTGCAGGTACTCCGCCTGCGGCGTGAGCCGTTCGGTCAACCCGGCCGACCAGCCGTCGACCAGGGCCAGCGACAGCGTCCACGCCACCGAGGCCAGGTAGGCGAGGCCGAGCAGCGGGCCCCAGCGCGCCGCACCGGCCCACCGCACCCCGACGCCGACCACCCCGGCCGCGACCAGCACCGCCGCCGGGGTGCCCCAGCCGAGGTGCGGCCGCCAGGTCGCGTACAGCGGGGCGGCGTCCGCGTGCAGGCCCACGCCGCGGGCGTTGAGGACCGCGCCGACCGCGGCGGCCAGCACGACCAGCGCCGCCTCGACGCCCAGCACCGTCAGGTCGGCGCGTCGCCAGCGGGTCGGCGCCCGCCCGGGCGCGACGGGTCGCCTCGTGGTCGTTCTCATGCCGACCGGACGGTACGGCCTTCCCGGGACGGGTGACCGGCGAACCGTCGGATCGTCACCGTCCGGTAAGAATCGCTTCGCCGGTAACAGATCCGTAAGGTCCGATCTGCCTGCCGCGGCCCAGGTGGCGGCCTAGCGTCGTCGGTATGTCCACACCGATCGACGTGGTCCTGCCGTGCCTCGACGAGGCCGCCGCCCTGCCCGGCGTGCTCACCGCGCTGCCGCCCGGCTACCGGGCGATCGTGGTGGACAACGGCTCCCGGGACGGCTCGGCGGAGGTCGCCGCCCGGCACGGGGCCCGGGTGGTGCCCGAGCCCCGCCGAGGCTACGGCGCCGCCGTGCACACCGGGCTGGTGGCCGCCGAGGCGGACCTGGTCTGCGTGCTCGACGCCGACGGATCCTTCGACCCCGCCGAACTTCCCGCCCTGGTCGCCCCGGTGGCCGGCGGCGCCGCCGACCTGACCGTGGGCCGGCGGCGGCCCGTCTCCGCCGGAGCCTGGCCGTGGCACGCCCGCGCCGGCACGGCGCTCATCGCGGCGTTGCTGCGGCACCGGGGTGTACCGCTGCGCGACCTCAGCCCGATCCGGGTGGCCCGCCGCGAGGCGCTGCTCGCCCTGGGCGTCACCGACCGGGCCTTCGGTTACCCCCTCGAACTGCTGATCCGGGCAGCCGCCGCTGGCTGGCGGATCCAGGAGCTGGACGTCAGCTACGGCCCACGGGCCGCCGGCACCCGCTCCAAGGTCTCCGGCTCGGTACGCGGCACGCTGCGCGCCACCCGCGACTTCGCCGGAGTCCTGCGCAGCGTGGGCGGACCCCGGTGACGGTGCTGCTGGTGATGGCCAAGGCGCCCGTGCCGGGGGCCGTGAAGACCCGGCTCTGCCCACCGGCCACCCCCGGTCAGGCCGCCCGGATCGCCGCCGCCGCGCTCCGGGACACCCTCGACGCCGTCCGGGCCGTGCCCGGGGTGGCGCCGGTCCTGGCCGTACGCGGACGCCTCGCCGACGGCGAGGACGGCGCCGGCCTGACCGCGGCGCTCATCGGCTGGACGGTGCTGCCGCAGCGAGGTCGGGACCTGGCCGACCGGATCGCCAACGCCCACGCCGACGTGGCAGCGGCCTGGCCCGGACGGCCGGTGCTGCAGATTGGCATGGACACCCCGCAGGTGACCGCCGGGCATTTGCTCGGGGCGTTCCAGCGGCTGGACCTGGCCGACGCGGTGCTCGGGCGGGCGGTGGACGGCGGATGGTGGGCGCTGGGGTTGCGCGATCCGCGCCAGGCCGACGCGCTGCGGGCGGTGCCGATGTCCACCCCGGAGACCGGCGAGTGCACCTGGTCCGCCCTCGACCGGCGCGGGCTGCGCACGCTGACCCTGCCGGTGCTGCGCGACGTCGACACCTGGCCCGACGCGCTCGCGGTGGCCGCCGAGGCGCCGGAGACCCGGTTCGCGTACCAGGTATCGGCGCTGCACCCCACGCTGGTGCCCGGCGGGTACCGGTGACACTGCACGCCCTCGGCACGGACGGCCGGTGGGTGGCCGCGGCGGGCGGGGGTGAGGACGTCTTCGCCGCCGCCCTCGAAGCGCAGCCCGGCGCGCACTGGCTCGTGCAGGACGACGGTCGGCGCAACGCGCTGCCGGTCCGGCGCTGGCACGGTCCGCCGGAGCCGGCGACCGCCGCGGTGGTCGCCCGGTGCGCGGGCCCGACCCTGGACATCGGCTGCGGCCCGGGCCGGCTCACCCTCGCCCTGGCCCGCGCCGGGCACGTCGCCGTCGGGGTCGACGTCTCCGCGCACGCGGTACGGCTCACCCGGGCGCGCGGTGCCGTCGCCCTCCACCGGGACGTGTTCGGGCCGCTGCCCGGCGAGGGACGCTGGGCACACGTCCTGCTCATCGACGGCAACATCGGCATCGGCGGCGACCCGAGCCTCCTGCTCGGCCGGTGCCGGGAGCTGATCCGGACCGGCGGCTCAGTCGTCGTCGAGCTGGAACCCCCCGGGCCCGGCCTGTGGCGTGGGCAGGCCAGACTGGCCTCCCGCTCACCGCAGGGGAAGGTGTGCCGGAGCGGGGCGTTCCGCTGGGCCCGGCTGGACACGGTGGCGGTGCACGACACGGCGCACGCCGCCGGGCTGGCCGTCCGGGACACGTTCGCGGTGGGCCGACGCTGGTTCGGGGAACTGGTCCGTCCGTTGTGACGGGTCAGGCCGGTCGCGTGCGGATCTCGTCGTTCGGAGCCACGGCCGCCCGCGCTGACCTACGCTGCCGGTGAGGTGGAACGGGGGACGGATGGCGCAGCCACGGGTGGCGATGATCGGGCTCGGCGGGATGGGCGCGCCCATGGCCGGGAACGTGCTGCGGGCCGGTCTGCCGACGGTCGTCTGGAACCGCCACCCCGAGCCGGCCCGCCGGCTGGGCGACCAGGGCGCGGAGGTGGCCGCCAGCCCCGCCGACGCGGCCGGTGGGGCGGACGTCGTGGTGACCATGGTGACCGACGCCGACGCCATCGGTTCCATCGCCTTCGACCAGGGGATGCTAGCCGCGATGGCCGAGGGCGCGGTCTGGGCCCAGATGAGCACCATCGGCGTCACCGACACCGAACGGTTCGCTCGGCAGGTCACGGCGGAGCGTCCCGACGTCGTGCTGCTGGATGCCCCGGTGGCCGGCAGCCGCGGCCCGGCCGAGCAGGGGAAGCTGGTCGTCTTCGCCTCCGGGCCGGCGGAGGTCCGCGACCGGGTCGCCCCGGTCTTCGACGCGGTCGGGCAGCAGACCGTCTGGGTCGGGCCGGTCGGCGCCGGTTCCCGGCTGAAGTTGGTGAACAACCTGCTGCTGGCCTTCGTCGCCGAGGGGCTCGCCGCGTCGGTCGCGCTCGGTGACGCCCTCGCCCTGGACCGCGAGACCGTGCTGGGCGCCCTGCGTGGCAGCCCGCTGCTGTCGCCCTGGGCCGGCGAGAAGCTGGACCGGATCGGCCGGGACGACTACACGACCCAGTACCCCCTCACCCTGGCGCTCAAGGACGTGAACCTGGTGTTGCGGGAGGTCGAGGAGGGCCGGTTCCTCGCCGCCGAGTGCCTGGCCGCGGAGTGGCAGCGCGTCGTGGGCCAGGGGCTCGGTGCGGCGGACCTGACCGTGGTCACCCGGGCGCTGTCCCAGCCCACCGGGCGGGCCTGACCCGGGACCGGCCCGCTCTCCTACGGCGAGGCGAGCACGCGCAGGCCGAGCCGGGCGCAGAGCAGCACGGCCAGCACCCCGCCGAGCCAGTACGTGGCCAGTGGTGTCGGTGTTCCGTCGGCCCCGCCCGCCCCCGCCGGGGCCCCGTCGGTGACCGGGCCCGGGTCAGCGACCCTGGAGGGCCTTGACGTTGTCGCCGAAGGTCCAGCCCTTCGACCCGTCCCAGTTGATCGACCAGGTCATCAACCCCTTGAGGCCGCCCTGGTAGGTGTTCCACGCCTGCCCCACCAGCGACGGGGTCATGTACCCGCCACCGGCGCCGGACTGCGCCGGCAGGCCGGGGACCTGCCGGTCGTACGGGACGCGGATGGTGGTGCCCTGCACGACCAGTCCGGTGTTGAGGCAGTTGGTCTGCGCGACGAAGCCCTGCACGGTGCCGGCGGAGTACGAGTCGCCGGAGCAGCCGTACATGCTGCCGTTGTAGTACTGCATGTTCAGCCACCAGAGCCGGCCGTTGTCGACGTAGCGCTTGATGATCGGCAGGTACGCGCCCCAGATCGATCCGTAGGTCACGCTGCCGCCGGTGACGTACGCGGTCTCCGGGGCCATGGTGAGGCCGAACCCGGCGGGCATCTGGGCGAGCACCCCGTCGATGATCCGCACCAGGTTGGCCTGCGAGGTCGACAGCTGGTTGATGTTCCCGCTGCCGGTCAAGCCGGTCTCGATGTCGATGTCGATGCCGTCGAAGTTGTACCGCTTGAGGATCGGCACGACGGTGGCGACGAACCGGTCGGCGACCGCGGTCGAGCCGAGGTCGATGCCGGCGGTCGCGCCGCCGATGGACAGCAGGACGGTCAGGCCGGCGGCCTTGGCCTGGCACATCTCGGCGGGGGTGGGCACCTTGACCCCGGCGTCCATGCCGTTCTCCCACAGCACGGTGCCGTCGGCGCGGATCACCGGGAAGGCGGCGGTGACCACGTTGTAGCCGTGCGTCCGGATGCGCGAGTCGGTGATCGGTATCCAGCCGAGCCCGGGGTGCACGCCGTTGGCCGCGCCGTCCCAGCTCTCCCAGTAGCCCTGGAGCACCTTGCCGGCCGGCCGGGACTTCAGCGCGCAGGTGTCGCCGCCCGGCGGCGGGCTCGACGGGGTGGGCGACGGCGTCGACGTGGGGGTCGGGGTGGGTTTCGGCGTGGGGGAGGGGGACGACGTGGTCGGCGTGGGGGACGGGGCGCCGTCGCAGGCGCCGAGGTCGGACCAGAGCGCCGGGGTGGCCGGCGGGGTCCAGCCGGCGCCGGGCGGCGGGGTGTGCGTCTGCAGCGCCTGGTAGAGCCGGCCGGTGTAGGTGGCCCGGCTGCCGGCGGTCCAGGTGACGCCCTCGGCCCAGGCCGGTACGCCGGAGCAGGTCGCCAGCGCGGTCTGGCCGGCGGTCGCGGCGAGGCCGGTGGTGGCCGTCAGGGCGCCCGTGGCGGCGAGCAGTACGGCGCCGCCGAGCAGGGCGGTCAGCCCGCGTCGAAGTCGCATGACATACCTCCTCATCGATGCCTCGGAGGCTATCAGTTAACTTTGTTAAATGTAAATGCGCAGTACGCTGTCGGCGCTTGGTTCATGGCGTGAACGGTGCCGCCCGACGACGGCACCGGGGAGAGGACGGCGGCGGACGTGGACGCCAGACGCACCACCGTGCGCGACATGCGCCGTGCCAACCGGTCGCTGCTGCTCACCCGGATCTGGCTGGACGGCCCGCTCAGCCGCCACGAGCTCGGCCAGACCACCGCGCTGAGCCTGGCCAGCGTGAGCAACCTGGTCGGCGAGATGATCGCCGAGGGGCTCGTCGAGGAGGCCGGGTCGGTCGAGTCCGACGGCGGCCGTCCCCGGGTGCTGCTGCGCGTCGCCCCCGGCTACGGCTACCTGGTCGGCGCCGACGTCGGTGAGACCCGGGTGCAGGTCGAGCTCTTCGACCTGGCGATGACCGCCCTGGCCAAGGCCGAGTACCCGATCGCCGCGGCCGAGCCCGATCCGCAGGACGTGGCCACCCACCTGCTGCACGGCCTGGACGCGGTGATCGAGCAGGCCGGCGTCGACCCGGCCGCCGTGCTCGGCCTCGGCGTCGCCGTCTCCGGGACCGTCGAGCGCACCGCCGACGCCGTCGTGCATGCCCAGACGCTCGGCTGGGACGGCGTGCCGCTCGGCGCGATGCTGCGAGCCGGCACCGACGTCCCGGTCCACCTCGACAACGGCGCGAAGACCCTCGGCCAGGCCGAGATGTGGTTCGGTGCCGGCCGCGGCGTCCGGCACGCCGTCATCGCCCTGGTCGGCTCCGGGGTGGGGGCCTGCGTGGTCGCCGACGGGGTCGGCTACCGCGGCGCGCACAGCAGCGCCGGCGAGTGGGGCCACACCACCATCGTGTACGGCGGGCGCCGCTGCCGCTGCGGCAACCTCGGCTGCCTGGAGGCGTACGTCGGGGCGGAGGGCGTACTCGACCGGTTCCGGCAGGCCAACCGGGGCCGCCCAGCCGCCGGCGGCGACGAGGAGAGCGCCTTCGGCGAGTTGCTCCGGTCCACCGGCCGGACGGCGGCGAAGGTGCTCGACGAGACCGTCGGCTACCTCGGAGCCGGGGTGGCCACCCTGGTCAACCTCTTCAACCCGGAGCGGGTGGTGCTCGGCGGCTGGGCCGGCCTGGCCCTCGGCGAGCGCTACCTGCCGCAGATCCGCGCGGCCACCGCGCGGCACGCGCTTCGCCAGCCGTACGCCCAGGCCTCGATCGAGCTGTGCCGGCTCGGACCGGACGCGGTCGCGATGGGCGCGGCCACCCTGCCGATGGCCCGGCTGCTGCGCGACGGCGGCGTGCCGCGCGAGCCGGCCGCCCGGGTGACCCCGGCGCGCCCGGCGCCGCGCCCGCGGACCCGGACCCGCTGAGCCCGCCGGGCCGGCGACGACGCCCGGCGGCCAGCCCGGGCGCGCCGGACGGCCGCCCGGGAGGATCCCGCGCGGCCGCCCCGGCCGTGGATCAGCGCTGCCCGCGCACCCGCCGCACCGTGTCGCGGTACCAGTGCGCGCTGCGCTTCGGCGTACGCCGCTGGGTGTCGTAGTCCACCCGGACGATGCCGAACCGCTTGTCGTAGCCGTACGCCCACTCGAAGTTGTCCAGCAGCGACCAGGCGAAGTAGCCCCGCACGTCGGCCCCGGCCTGCCGCGCCCGGGCCACCGCCCGCAGGTGCTCGGCCAGGTACGCCACCCGGTCGTCGTCGGCCACGAACCCGTCGGCGTCCGGCCGGTCGTCGAACGCCGCCCCGTTCTCGGTGACCACCAGCGGCACGCCCGGGTAGTCCCGGCTCAGCCGCACCAGCAGGTCGGTGAATGACGCCGGCACGATCTCCCAGTCCATCGCGGTACGCGGCAGGTCCCGCCGGACCACCCGCCGCACCGGCCGGCCCTCGTCGTCCCGCTCCCGGCCCCGCTCGTCCACCCCGGAGAAGAGCTGCCCGAAGTAGAAGTTGACGCCGAGCACGTCGATCGGGGACGAGATGACCGCCAGGTCGCCGTCCTCGATCGGGAGCCGGACGCCCTCGGCGGCCAGGTCCGCCACCACGTCCGCCGGGTAGCGCCCGTGGAACAGCGGGTCCAGGTAGAGCCGGTTGCCCAGCCCGTCGGAGGCCCGGGCCGCGTCCCGGTCGGCCGGGTTGTTGGTGGCCGGGTCGGCGGTGGCCAGGTTGACCGTGATGCCCAGCTCGATCGGGCCGGTCGCGGCCGCCCGCAGGCGCCGCACCGCCAGCCCGTGGCCGAGCAGCAGGTGGTGGGCGGCGGCGATCCCGTCGCCCAGGTCCCGCCGGCCCGGGGCGTGCTGGCCGTACGCGTAGCCGAGCATCGCCGAGCACCACGGCTCGTTCAGCGTCGTCCAGGTCTTCACCCGGTCGCCGAGCTCGGCGAAGACCAGCTCGGCGTAGTCGGCGAACCGGTACGCGGTGTCCCGGTGCGGCCAGCCGCCCGCGTCCTCCAGCTCCTGCGGCAGGTCCCAGTGGTAGAGGGTCACCCACGGGTCGATGCCCCGGCCGAGCAGCTCGTCGACCAGCCGGTCGTAGAAGGCCAGCCCGTCCGGGTTGGCCGGCCCGCGCCCGCCCGGCTGCACCCGCGGCCAGGCCACCGAGAAGCGGTACGTGTCCAGCTCCAGGTCGGCGATGAGCCCGACGTCCTGTGGCATCCGGTGGTAGTGGTCGCAGGCCACGTCGCCGGTGTCGCCGCCCGCCACCGCCCCGGGAACGCGGCAGAAGGTGTCCCAGATGGACGGCGTGCGTCCGTCCTCGGCCACCGCCCCCTCGATCTGGTACGACGAGGTCGCCACCCCCCACCGGAAGGTCGGCGGGAGGGTGTCGATCGGGTCGGCCTGCCCGGGCGACGGTTCCAGCTCGGCGCGTCTGACGCCGCGCCGCGACCTGGAGCCGTCGGTGGTCGCCGGGCGGGTGAGGTCGGTGTCCATGGTTCTCCTCGCGGTCACGGGTGTTCGGTCGGGCGGTGGCGGTCAGCGGGGGACCGGCTCGGCGGCGGGATGCAGCCAGCAGGCGACGGCGCGCCCGGGGCGGTCGTCGTCGGGCGGGCAAAGCGGCGGCAACTCCTTGTCGCACGGGCCGAACGCTTTCGGACAGCGCGGGTGGAACGCGCATCCGCTCGGCATGGCGCGCAGGTCCGGCGGGGAGCCCGGGATGCCGGTCAGCTCGCGCCGGGGGCCGCGCAGCGCCGGGAAGGAGTGCAGCAACCCGTCGGTGTACGGGTGCAGGGCCCGCCGGTACAGCTCGGCCGCGGGGGCCTCCTCGACGATCCGGCCGCCGTACATGATGGCGATCCGGTCGGAGAACTCGACCAGCAGCGACAGATCGTGGGTGATGAACAGCACCGCGAAGCCCAGCCGTTGCCGCAGCTCGGCGAGCTGGCCGAGGATCTGCCGCTGCATCACCACGTCGAGCGCGGTGGTCGGTTCGTCCATGATGACGACCTGCGGTTCCAGCGCCAGCGCCATGGCGATCATGACCCGTTGCCGCATCCCGCCGGAGAGCTGGTGCGGGTAGCTGTCCAGCCGGTCGGCGGAGATGCCGACCAGGCGCAGCAGCTCCCGCGCCCGGGCCAGCCGGCCCGCCGCCGTGCTTCTCGGCTCGTGCGCCTTGATCACGTCGAGCAGTTGGGTGGAGACCCGGTGCACCGGGTTGAGCGAGTTCATCGCGCCCTGGAACACGATGGACGTCTCCGCCCAGCGGAACTGCCGCAGCTTCGCCGGGGTCAGGGTCAGCACATCGACCGGGGGGCCTTCGAGCGGGTGGTAGATCACCTGCCCGCCGCTGACCACGCCGGGTGGCGGCAGCAGCCGGGTCAGCCCGTACGCCAGGGTGGACTTGCCGCTGCCGCTCTCCCCGGCCAGCCCCAGCACCTCACCCCGGTGCAGGGTCAGGTCGACGTCGCGGACGGCGTGTACCGCCTCGTCGCCGAGCCCGTAGTCGACGCGGAGCTTGCGGACCTCCAGGACCGGTTCGCTCATCGGTGCCCTCTTTCGTTCGCGGCGGCGGGCCGCCGGCGCGGGGCCGGGACGGCTGCGGTCGGCGCCAGGACGGGGGTGAAGCCCACCCGCATCCGCGCCGTGCGCCCGTCGGCGGTACGGATCCGGGCCCGGCCGCCGCTGCGCAGCCGAGGGCTGACGAACTCGTCGATGCCGAAGTTGATCAGCGCGAGGGCGGTGCCGAGCAGCGCGATGGCCAGCCCGGCCGGCACGAACCACCACCAGGCGCCCTGGGCGAGGGCCTGCTGGCCCTGCGCCCAGAACAGGATCGTGCCCCAGTTCCACGAGGAGACCGACGAGATGCCGATGAACGCGAGCGTGATCTCCGACATCACCGCGAAGATCACCGTGCCGACGAAGCCGGACGCGATGATCGCGGTGAGGTTGGGCAGGATCTCGAACAGGATGATGCGCCAGGTCCGTTCGCCGGTGGCCCGCGCCGCCTCGACATAGTCGCGGCGGCGCAGCGACAGCGTCTGGGCGCGCAGCACCCGGGCGCCCCACGCCCACGAGGTGCAACCGATGATGAGCGCGACCAACGTGTCGCTGGCCTGGTCGACGATCGACGTCACGATGATGATCAGCGGCAACGCCGGGATCACCAGGAACACGTTGGACAGCGCCGAGCCCGCCTCGTCGGCCAACCCGCCGAGGTAGCCGGACGTCACGCCGATGACGATGGACAGCATCGTCGCCAGGACGCCGGCGAACAGACCGACGAGGACGACGCTGCGGGTGCCGACCAGGATCTGGCTGAAGATGTCCTGCCCGAGATGCGTGGTGCCGAACCAGTGCCTGGCCGACGGCGCCTGCAGGATGTCGCCGCTGCGACCGTCCGGGTCGTACGGGGCCACCCACGGCCCGATGATCGCGAAGAGGCCGTAGCCGGCCAGGACGACCACGCCGGTCGCGGTCTTGGCGTTGGTCAGGAAGCGGAACCGGCGCCGCCTCGTCCGGCCCGGCGCGGCCGACGGCTGGGCCATCGCGCCCTGGCCGGGGATGACCTGCTCGATACTCGACGGTGAGATCGTCATCGTTCAGCCACTCTTTCGGGTCCGCGGGTCGAGAAGCAGGTACGCGACGTCGGCGATGAGGTTCGCCACCAGCACGGAGATCGTGATGATCAGGAAGATCCCCTGCATCAGTGGGTAGTCCTTGTAGCCGACGGCCTGGAAGAGTTGGAAGCCGAGACCCGGGTACGAGAACACGATCTCCACGAGCAGGGTGCCGCCGACGATGAACCCGAGTGACAGCGCGAAGCCCGAGACGTTGGGCAGCAGCGCGTTGCGGGCGGCGTAGCTCAGGGCCACCCGGCGTTCCGACAGGCCCTTCGCGTGGGCGACCGTGATGTAGTCCTCGGACGACACGGTGACCATCATGTTGCGCATGCTGAGCAGCCACCCGCTCATCGAGGAGACCAGGATGGTGGCGGCCGGCAGGATGCTGTGCTGGATCGCGCTCGGGATGAAGTACTGGTCGAACGCCGGCACGAGACCCGGCTCGTAGCCGCCGGACGACGGGAAGAAGCTGCCTGGCCCGGCGAACAGGGCGATCGCCACGAGACCCAGCCAGAAGTACGGGATCGAGGAGAGGAACGTCGTGGCCGGCAGCAGGGCGTCGATCCACGATCCGCGCCGCCAGCCGGCGCCGACGCCGAGCGCCGTGCCGAGGAGGAAGCTGACGATCGTGGTGATGCCGACCAGCCCGACCGTCCACGGCAGGCTGTCGCCGATGACCGCCGACACCGGCGTCGGGAAGAACGTGAACGACAGGCCGAGGTCGCCGTGGAGGAGTTGTCTCCAGTAGTCGACGTACTGCTCAGCGAGGCTCTGGTTCTTGTCCAGTCCGAACAGCACGCGAAGCGACTGGATGGCGTCCGCGCTGATCCGGCCCTGGTTACGCGAGATGAGGGCCTGGACCGGGTCGCCCGGGATCATGCGCGGGATGAAGAAGTTCAGCGTGATCGCCGCCCACGCCGTGAACAGGTAGAAGGCGATGCGCTGGAGCAGGAACCTCATCGAGTCTCCCCCGAAGTGGCGGCGCCGTCCCGGCGGGCCGGCGCCGGGGGCGGCGGGACGGAACCGGCGTCTTCGGCGGCGACGGAGGCCGGATCGTAGAGCCAGCACGCCGCCCAGTGGCCGGGCCGGTCGGCGATCTCCAGCCGGGGCGGCAGGTCGACCGAGCAGCGCGGCATGGCGTGCGGGCAGCGCGGGTGGAACCGGCAGCCGGCCGGCGGCCGGATGAGGCTCGGCGGCTCCCCGCTGCTTCGGTCCTGCGCGGTGGCGGCTGCGGCGCCGGTGATGCTGTCGGGGTCGGGTGCCGACTCGATGAGCAGGCGGGTGTACGGGTGGGCCGGGCGCTGCGTGACCGTCTCGCTGTCGCCGCCCTCGACCATGCGGCCGGCGTACATCACGATCGTCTCGTCGGCGAAGTACCGGGCGGACGCGATGTCGTGCGTGATGTACAGGATGGCGAGGTTGAGCCGCTCCTTGAGGTCCCGCAGCAGGTTGAGCACGCCGAGGCGGATCGAGACGTCGAGCATGGAGACCGGCTCGTCGGCGAGCAGCACCTCCGGGTCGGCGCCGAGCGCCCGGGCGATCGCGACGCGCTGCCGCTGACCGCCGGAGAGCTCGTGCGGGAACGCGTCCAGGTAGCGCTCGGGCGGCGTGAGGCTGACCCGGGTGAGCAGATCGGCGAGCGCCCGGTCTAGGTCCTCGGCGGTGCGGCCGGCGTTGCCGTGGATGCGCAGCGACCGGGTCAGGTGATAGCGGATCGTGTGCACCGGGTTGAGCGACGCGAACGGGTCCTGCAGGATCAGCTGGACGCGTCGTACGTACGACCGGAACGCCCGGCCGCCGTGGACCCGGGTCGATACGCCGTGCAGCCGGATGTCGCCGGCGGTGCGGCGGTAGAGCTGGGCCAGCAGCCGGGCCACCGTGGACTTGCCGGATCCGGACTCACCGACCAGCGCGGTCACCTGGCCACGGCGTAGCGCGAACGATACGTCGTCGACGGCGTGGACGGCTGCCGGCGCCCGGGAGACGAGGTCGCGCAGCCGTCTGCGGACGGGGAAATGCTTGGTCAGGCCGACGGCCTCCAGCACCACTTCGTTGACCGGCGCCGCCGTGCTTTCGCTCAACGTCATGCCGAGTTTCCTGTCTTCGGGGTGTCTGTCACCGAGGGGTGCGCGGTGACCGGTTGCGAACGTGGGAGTGGGCCTCCCCGGTCGGCCGTGGCCGACCGGGGAGGCGGTGCTGGTGGGTCAGCTGCCGGCGGGCTTGAGGTGCAGCACCACGTCCAGCGCGTTGGGCTGGGTGGGCTGCAGCGCGCCGTACGGGTTGGCGTCGTCCGGCCAGCCGGTCCAGTTCTTCGTGCTGTACGCGCCACCGATGTTGTCCGCGCCGACCGGGATCATCGGCATCTGCTCGACGAAGATCCTCTGCAGGGTGTTCATCGCGGCGGTACGGGCGGCCTCGTCCGTCGCATTGGCGTAGGACCGCAGGGCATCGGTCGCCTGCTGGTTGTTGAAGCGGCCGAAGTTGCCGGCGGGGGAGGCGGTGCCGATCGGCTTCAGCTGTGAGCCGTCCATGATGGTCCGGTAGATGTCGTAAGGCGTGGCGCCGCCCTCGGTCCACCGGAAGGTCGCGTCGAAGTTGCCCTGCTCGACGTTGCGGAACCAGGCGTCCTGGTTGGCCTTGTCGACCGTGGCCGAAATGCCGATCTTGGACAGGTTGTCCCGCACGATCTCGAGGCTGGTCTGGTAGTCGGACCAACCGGCCGGGTCGGTCAGGGTCAGCTTGACGGGCTTGCCGGTCTTGTCCTTGAGGGTGTTGCCGTCGAGCTGGTAGCCGGCGCCGGTGAGCAGCGCCTTGGCGCCCTCGACGTCGACCTTGTGCTCCTGGCCCTTGAACTCGGCAGCGATGAACGTGTCACCGGCGGGGCTGGGCAGACCGGTCACGCTCTTCACGAGCGGGTGGAAGTAGCCCGCCTCGGCGGTGTTGAAGATGTCCTCGCGGTCGATGACCATGTTCATCGCCCGGCGCAGCACCGGGTCGTCGAACGGCTTCTTGGTGGTGTTGACGTACAGGCCGTGGATGCCCAGGACCGGCGGCGCCCACACCTTGTGGTGGGCCGGGTCCTTGTCGACGAAGACGGCCTGGTAGTTGGGGATGAAGACGAAGCTCCACTCCGACTCGCCGTTGGCGAGGGCGGTGGTCTGCGCGCTGTTGTCGGTGTACGACGTGAAGCGCAGCTCCTTGACCTTCGGCAGGTCCTGCCAGTAGCCGCCGTCCCGCACGGTCAGGGTCGTGGTGGCCGGGGTGAAGGACTTCAGCGTGTACGGGCCGCTGCCGACGGGCTGCTTGTTGGGGTCGGTCGTCGGGTCGCTGATCTTCTCCCAGATGTGCTTGGGGACGATCGGCACCCGGAACAGGACCTTCTGCTGGTTGACGAACTGCGGGCTGGCGATCTTGATGGTGACCTCGTTGCCGCTCGCCGTCGCGTCCGTGTACGGCACGCCCTGGTCGTTCAGCGCCGGGTACTTCTTGACCAGGTTGTAGGTGAACGCCACGTCCTCGGCGGTGAGCTTCTGGCCGTCCGACCAGGTGGCGTTGTCCCTGATGGTGACCTTGACCGAGGTGTAGTCCGGCGACCACTCGGCCTTGGTGGCCAGCCACGGCTTCATCGGGTCGCTCGGCTTGACCGGGTTCCACATCATCAGTGGCTCGTAGATCTGCCAGCGGTAGCCCAGCGAGGCGGCGGCCGAGGTGGTGAGGAACGGGTTGTGGTTCTCGGCCTGCGGGCCGTTCGGCATGCCGGCGTTCAGCACGGTGGCCGCCTGGCCCTTGTTCTTGTTCGCGTTCGGACTGTCGCCGCAGGCGGCGAGCGTTGCCAACGCCGTCACGCTCGCCAGGGCGAGAGCGAGGCTGCGTCTGACGCGCATGTGTTCCTCCCGGTCGTGGTGGGTTCGGTGGGTTCGTCGGCGGAGCGGGGTGTGCGTCACCGCGGCGGGACGTGCGGGACGTCCCGCCGGGGTCAGCGGATCTGCTGCTGGAACGGCTCCGGCACGGGCCGGCGCGGCCCGACGGCTCGGCGGTCGGCCGGCGCGGGCGCTCCGGTCGAGCCGCGGACGATCAGGGTGGTGGGAATGACGCGGGGGGTGTCGGGCAGCGGCACACCCTCGAAGTACGACAGGAGCATCCGGGCCGCGGCCTCTCCCATCTCGCGCATCGGTTGGTGCACCGTGGTCAGTGGTGGTTCGGTGTGCGCCGCGTACGGGACGTCGTCGAAACCGACGACCGCGACATCCTCCGGGACCCGGCGGCCCGCCTCGCGGATCGCCTGCAGGGCGCCGCCGGCCGACAGGTCGTTGTGGGCGAAGACGGCGTCGAAGTCGATGCCGGCCTCGGTGAGCCCCCGGACGGCGCGGCTGCCGCAGTCGAAGGTGAAGTCGCCCTCGACCACGAGCCGCGGATCCAGCGGCAGGTCGGCGGCCTCGTACGCCGCGACGAATCCGGCCAGCCGCTCCTGGGTGCAGCCGAACTCCTCGCACCCCTTGATCACCAGCGGCCGGCGCCGACCCAGTTCGAGCAGGTGGCGCGCGGCTGACTCGCCACCCCTGCGGTTGGTCGTGGCCACGGACGGGAACGGCCGCTGATGACCGCGGTCGTCGATGAGGACCACCGGCAGGCCACCACCGTGCAGCTCGGCAATGTAGTCGAGGCTGCCCTCGGGCTCGATGACCAGCAGCCCGTCGAACGACTTCGCCGAGACCTGCGAGGCGAACTGCCGCAGCGACTCCTCGCCGCGGTTGCAGGTGAAGAGCAACAGCCCGTAACCGGCGCTCTCCACCATGTCGACGGCGCCCTGCAGCACCTCGCCCATCCATGGCCAGGTCAGGGCCGGTACCAGCATCCCGACCACCCCGGTCCGGCCGCGGGCGAGACCGACCGCGCGGGCGCTCGGCACGTACCCCAGTTCGCTGATGACGGCCCTGATCCGGTCAGCAGTGTGGACGTGCACCTCGCCCTTGCCGTTGAGCACCCGGGAGACGGTCGTCTTGCTCACCCCCGCCCGGGCCGCGACGTCGGCGATGGTGATCGGCACGTTACGCTCCCGGGTCGAAGAGGTGAGGCCGGTATTCCGGAACCGGTTGCGGAACCGGTTGCATCGCAGTGAATCGAAGTGGCGCCGGTCACGTCAATCACGGCCAGGTAACGAAACATGGCTAAGTTCAAAAGATTAAAAAAGTGGCTCACGCGCCGGCATGGGGTACCGCAAGGGTCAGCCCCGTTGAGCAGCTTCGATATCCTCCGGCCGTCCGATCGGCGCGCTCGGCCTACGGCGTGCCCCGGCGCCGGAGGTGGCCCTCGGACACGCAGTACACGTCGCCGGAGTTGGCCTCGTGCGGCAGCGCCCACAGGTACGCCGCCACCTCCGCCGCCGGCAGCCAGTCCGGCAGGGCGAGGCCCATCTCGTCGCCGAGCGCGACGCTGAACCGGGTGAACCCGAGCCCGGTGAGCCGATCGAGGCAGCGCGGGGCCAGTTCCCGGGCGATCGTGGTGAACTCGAACGACAGTGCCGGCAGCGGCTGGTTCAAACCGGTCAGTACGGCGTCTTCGAACCCCTCCACGTCGATCTTCACGAAGGCCGGTACGCCGTGCGCGGCGATGAGCCGGTCGAGTGTGGTGGTGGCGACCTCGATCTCGGCGTCCCAGGTCTCGTGCGCCCAGCCCCCGGCGCCGGCCGCCGCTCGGACGAACTGGGGGGAGGCCGTGGAGATGGTCGGATTGGCGGAGTTGACGTGCAGCCGGACCCGGTCCTCGTGCGCCCCGCAGGCGGCCTCGACCACGATGACCCGGTCGTCGTCGCCGTAGAGCGCGCGCAGCGCCCGGACGCAGAGCGGCTGGGGCTCGACGGCCACCACCCGGGCGCCGAGGCGGCGGAAGCTGCCGAGCCGGTCGCCGACGTGCGCCCCGACGTCGAACACCAGGTCGCCGGGGCGGACGAATCGCGCGTAGAAGGCGTCCATCGCCGCGTCCCGGGCCGGGTCGCCGTAGTACGCCTCCAGCGACCGGCGCAGCCCCGACATGGTGGGATCCGCCTTGAGTGCCTCGATCACCCCGATATGACCGCCCACTGCTCCGACCGTAGCCATGCCGCCGGAAACCCGAAGGCCATTCGGGCAACCCGGCGGCCTGCCAACAAGCCCAGCCTCCTAGGATGCCCCAGGGGTAGTGACCAAGATGCCGCAAGTGGCGGCATCCCGGGCACGGGGATACCGCCACTTGCGCGATCTGGACTGGGTCGAGCGTGATCAGGGGGTGTCGACGACCTCCTGGCCGAGCGGCCAGAGCGCCGCCGGCACGAGCTTGAAGTTCGCCACCCCGAACGGGATGCCGATGACGGTGACGCAGAGGCCGACGCCGGCGACGATGTGGGAGAGCGCGAGCCACCAGCCGGCCAGCAGCACCCACAGCACGTTCGCGAGGCCGGAGGCGATCCCGGCGCCCGGCTTGGGGACGACGGTGCGGCCGAACGGCCACAGCGCGTACGAGGCGAGGCGCAGCGACGCCACCCCGAACGGGATGGTGATCACCAACGCGAAGCAGATCAGGGCGGCCACCCCGTAGCCCAGGGCCAGGACGAGGCCGCCACCGAAGACGAGCCACAACAGGTTCAGTACGAAGCGCAGCACGCGTCCATGGTGACCGGGGCGCGCAAGATCCAACCAGTTCGCCCCGGTGTCCCACCAAGGGCGGCTGGCACACCGGGGCGACGGGTCAGGTCTGGTTGCCCGGTATGTTCTTGTAGTCCTGCGGGCTGACCCCCTGCGGGCGCGGGTCCTTCTGCCGCTGGCCGCCGCCCTGGTTGGCGTTGGCCGACCCGCCGAGCGCCTGGATCATCTCGTTCTTGTTCATCTGGTCGATGTTGTCGAGTCCGGCGCGCTCCGCCTGTTTGCGCAGTTCACCGGTCTTCATCTGGGCGGGATCGCGTCCCATCATTCCTCCTTCGGTCCGGTCCTCGGTCGCTTACCCATAGGTCGGCGGCAGCAACGTGGGTGGGCGCGGTCGCCGCGGGGTGCCGGTCGATCAGCTGGCCGTCGGGGCCGGCCGGCGGCGGGCCGCCGGCAGCACCAGCGGGGTGCCGGTCTCCGGGTCCTCGATGACCCGGCAGGGCAGGCCGAACACCTCCTCGACCAGTTCGGCGGTGACGATCCGGCGGGGGTCGCCGGCCGCGACCACCCGCCCGTCGCGCAGCGCCACCAGGTGGGTGGCGTACCGGGCCGCCTGGTGCAGGTCGTGCAGCACGGCCACCACGGTGCGGCCCTGCTCCTCGTGCAGCCGGGCGCACAGGTCCAGCACCTCGACCTGGTGTGCGATGTCCAGATAGGTCGTCGGCTCGTCGAGCAGCAGCAGGGGTGTGTGCTGGGCCAGCGCCATGGCGATCCAGACGCGCTGGCGCTGCCCGCCGGAGAGCTCGTCGACCGGGCGGTCGGCAAGGGCGGTGACCCCGGTGGCGGTCATCGCCTCGGCGACCACCCGCTCGTCCTCGCGGGACCACTGCCGCAGCAGGCCCTGGTGCGGGTAACGGCCGCGGGCGACCAGCTCGGCGACGGTGATGCCGTCCGGGGCGACGGCCGACTGGGGGAGCAGGCCGAGCGTACGGGCGACCTGCCTGGCCGGGCGGCGGTGGATGTCGGCGCCGTCGAGCAGCACCGTGCCCCGGGTGGGCCGCAGCAGCCGGGCGAGCGCGCGCAGCAGGGTCGACTTGCCGCAGGCGTTCGGGCCGATGATCACGGTGAAGGAACGGTCGGGTACGGCCAGCGTGAGGTCCTCGGCGACGGTGCGCCGGTCGTAGCCGAGGGTCAACGTCTCGCCGACCAGTCGGGAGGTGCCGGGGCGCATGGTGCGGGTCTCCTTCTCGTCCGGTCCGATCACCGCCGGCTCCCGCGTTCGCCGGCGAGCAGCCAGGTCAGGTAGCCGCCGCCGAGCACGCCGGTGACCACACCGACGGGCAGTTGGTGGCCGCCGACCGCGTGCTGTGCCACCTGGTCGGCGGCGGCCAGCAGGGCGGCGCCGAGGGCGGCCGAGGGCAGCAGGTTGGGTCCCGGGGCGCGGGTCAGCCGGCGGGCCAGGTGGGGGGCGGTCAGGGCGAGGAACGACACCGGTCCGGCGGCCGCCGCGGCCAGGGAGACCAGCAGGACGGCCGTGCCGAGCGCGGCCAGGCGTACCCGGCGCACCGGGACGCCGAGCGCGGCGGCGGTGTCGTCGCCCAGCTCGATCAGTCGCAGCGCCGGGGCGCGGGCGAGCAGCACGGCGGGGAGCAGTGCCGCCAGCGCGGCGAGCACCGGCAGGGCGTTGGCCCAGCCGCGCCCGTCCAGGCTGCCGGTGAGCCAGAGCGCGGCGCGGGCGGCGTCCATCAGCGGGGCGCGGGTGAGTAGCCACCCGTTGACGCCGGTGAGGATCGCGGTGACTCCGATGCCCACCAGGACGAGCCGGTGGCCGGTCAGGCCGCGCGGGCCGGCCAGCGCGGCCAGCAGCGCGCCGATGGCAAGTCCGCCGGCGGCGGCTGCCGCGCCGAGGGCGATGCTGCTGCCGCCGAGCACGACCACGACCAGCGCGCCGGTGGCCGCGCCCTGGGTGACGCCGAGGATGTCGGGGCTGCCGAGCGGGTTGCGGGTCAGCGACTGGAACACCGCGCCGGCCAGGCCGAGGGCGGCCCCGACGGCGAGTGCCGTGGCGAGCCGGGGCAGGCGCAGCTCGGTGACCACGAACCGGTCGGCGGGGTTGCCGCCGCCGGCGAGGACCCGGAGCACGTCGGCGGGGTCGATGGGGTAGTCGCCCGCGCCGACGGCCAGCACGGCGAGGGCCGCCGCGAGCAGCGTGCCGGCGCCGCCGACGACGAGGGCGCGGGTGTGCAGGCGCAGCGACAGCCCGCCGGGGAGGCGCAGCACGATCATGGGCGGGCTATCCGTCCGCGCCGGACCAGGTGCAGGAAGAGCGGGCCGCCGAGCACGGCGGTGACCAGGCCGACCTGGAGTTCGCCCGGTCGGCCGAGCACGCGTCCGGCGATGTCCGCGGTGAGCAGCAGCACCGGGGCGAACACGGCGCAGTACGGCAGCAGCCGGCGCGGGTCGGGGCCGGTGAGGGCGCGGACCAGGTGCGGCGCGAGCAGCCCGACGAAGACGAGCGGACCGCAGGCGGCGGTCGCCGCCCCGCACAGCAGCGTGACGGCCGCGACGACGGCGGCCCGGACCAGGCCGGGGCGGGCGCCGAGGGCGCGGGCGGAATCGTCGCCGAGGGCGAGCGCGCCGAGTGGCCGGGCCGCGAGCAGGGCGAGCAGCAGCCCGGCCAGGACGAAGGGCAGCAGGTGGGGGACGGTGTCGGTGCGCGCGCCCGCGAGGGAGCCGACGGTCCAGAACCGCAGCCGTTCCAGGGACGTGGTGTCGAGCAGCATGATCGCGCTGACGTACGAGTAGAGGGCGGCGTTGAGTGCCGCGCCGGCCAGGGCCAGCCGGGTGGGGGTGGCGTGCCGGCCGCCGGCCACGGCGTGCACGCCGACAGTGACCAGGGCGGCGCCGAGCAGCGCGTACCAGACCTGCTGGTCCAGGGCGGTGATGCCGAGGGCGAGGGTGGCGGTGGCCACGGCGGCGGAGGCGCCGGCGTTGATGCCGAGCAGGCCGGGGTCGGCGAGCGGGTTGCGGGTCAGTGCCTGCATGGCGGCGCCGGCGACGCCGAGCGCGGCACCGGCGGTGAGGCCGAGCAGCGTACGTGGCAGCCGCATCCGGTGCACGACGGCGTAGTCGGGGGAGGCGGGGTCGGTCAGGCCGTGCCACACGTCGGCGAGGGGCAGGGGTTTCGCGCCGACGGCGAGGCTGAGCACGGCGACGGTGCCGAGCAGCAGCAGCCCGACGGCCAGGCCGGTGGCGGGTGCGCCGCGACGTCGCTGCGACGCGGGCGGGGCGGCGCTTCGTGGTGAGGTGATGACGGACAGTGTGGACTCCGGTCGGTGGAACGGGCTTGACAGCAAGTTAGGTTAGGTTAACCTAACCCCGCTGTCCATGGTCATTTTCCGACCCGTACCGAAAGACAACGCCATGCCCGAAACCCTGTCCGGCCGCCGGTTCTCCCGTCGTAGCCTGCTCGCCGCCGGTGGCGCCGCCGGCCTCACCGCCCTCCTCGCCGGCTGCGGTGGCGACGGCGACACCGCCGCCACCGCGCCGAGCGGCGGCCCCTGGTCCTTCACCGACGACCGTCCGCAGCAGGTCGACGCCGTCCGCCGGCCCTCGCGGATCGTCGCCTTCACCGGGGTGGCCGCCGCCCTGGTCGATTTCGGACTCGGCGCGCAGATCGTCGGCGTGTTCGGCGAGACCCGACGCGCCGACGGCACCCGCGACCCGCAGGCCGGCGACCTCGACGTGGACCGCGTCGAGATCCTCGGCAACGCCTGGGGCGAGTTCAACCTGGAGAAGTACGCGGCGCTGCGCCCCGACCTGCTCGTCACCCACATGTACGACCCTGGCGCGCTCTGGTACGTCCCGGACGAGAGCAAGGCCAAGATCCTCCCGCTCGCGCCGAGCGTCGCGGTGACCACCGCCCGGGTCCCGATGACCCGACCCATCGAGCGGTACGCCCAGCTCGCCGAGTCCCTCGGCGCCGACCTGTCCGAGGTCACCACGGCGAAGGCCCGGTTCGCCGCCGCCGCCGACGCCGTCCGCCAGGCCGTCAAGGCCAACCCCGGCCTCCGGGTGATGGCCGCCTCCGGCAGCCCCGACCTGTTCTACGTCTCCAACCCGAAGGTCAGCACCGACCTGATGTACTTCGCCGAACTCGGCGTCGACCTCGTGCTGCCCACCAAGCTCGAACAGGGGGACTACTTCGAGGCGCTGAGCTGGGAGAACGCCGGCAAGTTCCCGGCCGATCTGATCCTGCTCGACAACCGCTCCACCGCGCTGCAGGCCAAGGACCTCACCGTCAAGCCCACCTGGACCCAACTGCCCGCGGTCCGCGCCGGCCAGGTCACCCCGTGGGACGCGGTGCCCCGCTTCTCGTACGCGGGGGCGGCCCCGCTGCTGGAGAACCTGGCCCGCGCCATCCGCGACGCCCGGAAGGTCACCACGTGACCACCGCCGCCGTCGCCCTGCGGTACCGCTTCTACGCCGCCCGGGTCCTCACCACCCGCCTGGTCGGCGCCTGCCTGGTCCGGGTCACCCTCGGCGGTGACGACCTCGCCGGCTTCCCCGGCGGCGGTCGGGATCAGAGCGTCTCCCTCTTCCTGCCCCACCCCGGCCAGGCCGCCCCGGTCGTCCCGGTCGAGGCGGGGGAGGACTGGTACGCCGCCTGGCGGGCCCTCGACCCGCAGGTCCGGGGGGTGATGCGCGCGTACACCATCCGCGCCCAACGCCCGGAGCTGGCCGAGGTGGACATCGACGTCGTCCGCCACGGCGACACCGGCCCGGCCACCCGGTGGGCCGGGCGGGCCCGTCCCGGCGATCGGGTGCTGCTGCTCGGCCCGGCCGTGCCCGACGAGCGCGGCGTCCGCTTTCGGCCACCCGCCGGCACCGACGCGGTGCTGCTGGTGGCCGACGAGACCGCGCTGCCCGCCGTCGCCGGCATCCTCGACTGGCTTCCCGCCGGCACCCCGGCCCGCGCCTTCGTCGAGGTCCCGGGCGCCGCCGACATCCAACCGCTGCCCAGCGCCGCCCGCGCCGAGGTGACCTGGCTGGTCCGCGGCGGCACCGCCCCCGGCACCACCCTGCTGGCCGATGCCCTGCGCGCCGCGCGGCTGCCGGGCACCACCCCGTACGCCTGGATCGCCGGTGAGGCCGGCATGGTCCGGGCCGTGCGCCGGCACCTGGTCGGCGAGCGCCGCCTGGACCGCGCCCGGGTCACCTTCGCCGGCTACTGGCGCCGCGGCGCGTCGGAGGAGGACCTCCGCGCCGAGACCGCCACCGCCTGACCGCTCCCGTCCTCGCCACCGATCGCGCGGGTTGCTCCCGGCCGGGCCGGCTGACCCGCGGGCCTCGTCGGTGCGGAGTGGCTCCCACCGCGGCCCAAACGACCGTTAAGCTCACAGGGTGGGGATCGACGAACTGTATCCGGCCGCGCGGCTGGCCGCCGCCCAGCGCGCCACCGCTGCGGCGGGCCTGGACGCGCTGCTGCTCACGCCCGGCTCCGACCTGCGTTACCTGACCGGCTACGACGCGCACGAGGGGGAGCGGCTGACCTGTCTGGTGCTCCCGGCCGCGGGCGAGCCCACCCTGATCGTGCCGGTCCTGGAGCGCCCGGCCGCCGAGGCGTCCCCCGCCCCGGCCACCGGCGTGCGGATCGTCGACCACGCCGACGGCACCCACCCGTACCCCCTGCTCCGGGCGGCGCTGCCCGGCCCGGTGGCGACGGTGGGGCTGGCCGACCGGATGTGGGCCGAGCAGGTGCTCGCGCTGCGCGCCGCGCTGCCCGACGCCGCCCAGCGCCTCGCGTCCGAGGTGCTGCGCGAGTTGCGGATCCGCAAGTCGCCCGCCGAGGTGGCGGCCCTCGCCGAGGCGGGCGCCGCGATCGACGCGGTGCACCGGCGGATGGGGGAGTGGCTGCGCCCCGGCCGGACCGAGGCCGAGGTGGCCGCCGACATCGCCGCGGCGATCCGCGCGGCCGGCCACGTCACCGTGGACTTCGTCATCGTCGCCGCCGGGCCGAACGGCGCCAGCCCGCACCACGGCACGTCCGACCGGCCGATCCGGGCCGGGGAGCCCGTCGTGGTCGACATCGGCGGCACCATGCCGTCGGGCTACCGCTCCGACTGCACCCGCACGTACGTCGCCGGCGGTCCCGCCCCGGCCGAGTTCACCGACTACTACGCGGTGCTGCACGCGGCCCAGCGGGCGGCGGTGGCGGCGGTGCGGCCGGGGGTGACCGCCGAGGCGGTCGACGCGGCGGCCCGGGACGTGATCAGCACCGCCGGCTACGGCGACGCCTTCCTGCACCGCACCGGTCACGGCATCGGCCTGGACACCCACGAGGAACCGTACGTCGTGGCCGGCAACCCGCGACCGCTGGAGGCCGGCATGGCGTTCTCGGTCGAACCCGGTATCTACCTCGCCGGGCGGCACGGCGCCCGGATCGAGGACATCGTCGTCTGCACGACGGACGGCGGGCAACGGCTCAACACCACCCCCACGGAGCTCATCGCGCTATGACTGTCGACCGGATCCTCCCCACCGACGAGGCCCACGACCTGCTGGACCTCGCCACCGAACTCGCCGATCGGGAGCTCACCCCGAAGGCCGCCGGCTTCGAGGAGCGCGCCGAGTTCCCCCGCGAGGTGCTGCGCACCCTGGGCCGGGCCGGGCTGCTCGGCCTGCCGTACGCCGAGGAGCACGGCGGCGCCGCCCAGCCGTACGAGGTCTACCTGCAGGTGCTGGAGATCCTGGCCAGCCGCTGGCTCGCGGTCGCCGAGGCGGTCAGCGTGCACACCCTGTCCTGCTACCCGCTCGCCCAGTTCGGCACCGACGAGCAGCGCAAGCTACTGCCCGACATGATCGGCGGGGAGCTGCTCGGGGCCTACTGCCTGTCGGAGCCGCAGGGCGGCTCGGACGCGGCGGCCCTGACCACCAAGGCGGTCCGCGACGGCGACGACTATGTGGTCTCCGGCACCAAGGCGTGGATCACCCACGCCCGGGTCGCCGACTTCTACAACATCTTCTGCCGCACCGGCGGTCCCGGCCCGAAGGGCATCTCCTGCCTGCTGGCCGACCGGAACACCCCGGGGATCCACCCGCAGGCCGCCGAGCGGACCATGGGACTGTACGCCTCCCCGGTCGCCCAGATCGCGTTCGACGAGGCCCGGGTGCCGGCGGAGCGGCTGGTCGGCGGCGAGGGGCGGGGCTTCACCATCGCCATGTCCGCGCTGGACTCCGGCCGGCTCGGCATCGCCGCCTGCGCGGTCGGTCTGGCCCAGGCCGCCCTGGACTACGCGGTCGGCTACGCGCAGGAGCGACAGCAGTTCGGCCGTTCGATCATCGAGTTCCAGGGACTGGGCTTCATCCTCGCCGACGCCGCCACCCAGATCTCGGCGGCCCGCGCGCTCACGCTGGCCGCGGCGCGGCTGCGCGACGCCGGTCGGCCGTACTCGATCGAGGCGGCGAAGGCGAAGCTGTTCGCGACCGACGTGGCGATGCGGGTGACCACCGACGCGGTGCAGGTGCTGGGCGGCGCCGGCTACGTCGCCGACCATCCGGTCGAGCGGTACATGCGGGAGGCGAAGGTGCTCCAGATCGTCGAGGGCACCAACCAGATCCAGCGGCTGGTCATCTCCCGGTCCCTCGCGAAGGGCTGACGGGCGCGGAGGGCGACCATCCGGCCCACCGAGCGTGACGCCCGGCGGGCCGGATGCGGCAGGGGAGCGTTCTCTCCGGTAGGTTGCACCGCGTGGAGGAGATCGACCGGGCCATCGTCGCCGCGCTGACCGGGGACGGTCGGCTGTCGTACACCGACCTCGCCGAGAAAGTGGGGCTGTCGGTGTCCGCTGTGCACCAGCGGGTCCGCCGGCTGGAGCAGCGCGGCGTCATCAAGGGGTACGCCGCGCGGGTCTCGTTCGAGGCGTTGGACCTGCCGTTGACCGCGTTCGTGGCGATCCGGCCGTTCGACCCGTCGCAGCCCGACGACGCGCCGGAGCGGCTGGCCCACCTGCCCGAGATCGACTCGTGTTACTCGGTGGCGGGGGAGGACTTCTACCTGCTGTTGGTGCGGGTGGCCGGGCCGGCGGACCTGGAGCGGGTGCTGCAGGAGATCCGTACCGCGGCCAACGTCACCACGCGCACCACCGTGGTCCTCTCCACGCCCTACGAGAACCGCCCGCCGAAGATCAATGCCGAGCTGCCTGGTCGGGGTCGTTCCCGGGCGGCGGCGGAGCCGGCTGGTTCCAACGCAGGATGACCTGCCGTCCGTGCTCGTGACCGAGCACGGAGACGGTGGCGGTGTCCAGCCGGAGCAGCCCACCGGCGGACGGGGGCAGGCCGATCCAGCGGGCGCCGATCACCCGCAGGCTGTGCGCGTGGCCGACCAGGGCGACGCTGCCCCGGTCGAGCAGGGGAGCGATCCCGGCCAGCACCCGGTCCGCGCGTTCGCCGACCTGGGCCGGCGACTCGCCGCCGGGAGCGCCGTCGGTCCAGAGGTTCCACTGCGGGCTCTCCTCGTGGATGTCCGCGGTGGTGCGTCCCTCGTACTCGCCGTAGTTCCATTCGGCCAGGTCGGGGTCGGTGGCGTCGGCGTCGAGGCCGGCGAGGTGCGCGGTGCGGGTGGCGCGCTGCCGGGGACTGGACAGGACGCGGGCGAAGCGGCGGCCGGCGACCATCACGCCGAGCGCGCGGGCCTGCCGCTCACCGTCAGGGGTCAGCTCCAGATCGGTGTACGAGGTGTGCCGGTGGCTGGCGCTCCAGGTGGTCTCTCCGTGCCGGATCAGCAGGATCTCTCCCATTCGTCCAGTTAACCAGCCACCGTGGCTTCGTGTTCACCTAGTGTCCTAGGACGCCCTGCGGGTGATGCCCATCGCCACGTTCAACGACGGCGTTTCAGCTCAACGACCACGGGGACGCGGTCAGGGAGCGGGCCGAACGGCC
The DNA here is from genome assembly GCF_040642675.1 of Micromonospora sp. NPDC047738. NCBI lineage: Bacteria > Bacillati > Actinomycetota > Actinomycetes > Micromonosporales > Micromonosporaceae > Micromonospora > Micromonospora sp. NPDC047738. Next base: position 142,129 of record NZ_JBEYSO010000009.1, on the reverse strand, counting down.
CGGACACCGTTGCCAGCGAAGGGGAGTGCCATGAGCTTCACCGACAAGGCCAAGAACAAGGCCCAGGAGATGAGCGGCCTCGCCAAGGAGCGGATCGGCGACGCCACCGACAACGAGCGGTTGCGGGCGCAGGGCGCCAGCGAGCAGCGCACGGCGCGGGACCGGCAGAAGGAGGCCGGCCGCAACGTGAAGAACTTCGAGAAGTGACCCGCACGGCGGCGGGCTCCCGGTCTCCCGGGGGCCCGCCGCCGCGTGCCGGTGCGGGCCAGGTCGTCGTGCTGACCCGTCCCGTCGTCCTGGGCTCGCATCGGGTACCCGGGTACGGGCTGGTCCTGGGCGGGATGCGCTGCCCTGGCCCGGGTTGTCCGGTTCCGTTCGCGGTGCCTCGTCCGGAGCCGGCGGAGGTTTTCCGGGCGGAGGGACGGGGACGCGGGTAGAGAGGGGCGAAGGCCCCCGGTCTGTGGGAACGACGCAGGAGGCGACATGAGCACCGAGAAGGCCAAGGACAGGGTCGAGCGGGTGGCCGGTGCGGCCCGGGCTCGGATGGGTGACATGACCCGGCAGGAGCGGTCGCGGGCGGAGCAGGTGGGGCGGCAGGAGGAGGCCCGCGGTGGACGGCCCGGCGAGCGTGTCCAGGAGAGCGAGCAGGACGTGAGTGGTCGCTCCTTCACGAGTTGACCCCGGCCTGGTGGTGCCCCTGGCGTGTACGTCGTGCCGGGGGCACCGGTGTGTGGTGGGCGGGCGGCCGGCCAACCGGGTGGCCGGGTTACCGTCGCGGCGTGACGGTTGCGCGTTCCCTGGTGCTGTTCGTGTTGGCTGCCCTGGCCGAGATCGGTGGGGCGTGGCTGGTGTGGCAGGGCTGGCGGGAGCATCGGGGGCTGTGGTGGGTGGCGGGCGGGGTGCTGGCGCTGGGCGTGTACGGGTTCGTGGCGACGTTCCAGCCGGACCCGCATTTCGGTCGGATCCTGGCCGCGTACGGGGGTGTGTTCGTGGCGGGGTCGCTGGCGTGGGGTGTGCTGGTGGACGGGTTCCGCCCGGACCGGTGGGACGTGGTGGGCGCGGCGATCTGCCTGCTCGGGGTGGCGGTGATCATGTACGCGCCGCGGGGCGGCTGATCCAGCCGGCGGGAACGGAGTCGCCCGGCAACCCGTGGTGCGGGTGCCGGGCGACGGGTGGTGCGTAGGTCAGTCGTTGCGGTGGGCTGCCCACCAGGCCTGGCCGGTTTCGGGCAGGGTGTCGATCGGGTCGTAGTAGGCGTAGCGCTTGTTGAGCGCTTCGAGGTCGGCGGACTCGATCGAGGTGCGGTAGTTCTTGGTCCAGTAGGAGATGCCGCGGTCGCGGTCGTACTCGGTGAGCATGTGGACCCAGCGCTTGCCGACGAAGGGGACGTCGCAGACGATGCGCGGGGTGGCGTAGCCGGGCAGGTAGCCCATGATGTCGTGCTGGAGTTGCTGGGCGTGCCAGACGGGGACCCGCCAGTGCTCGGCGTTGGGGATCATGTCGCACATGTAGAAGTAGTACGGCAGGATGCCGGCCTCGCCCTGCAGGGCGAAGCAGAGGTCGAGCAGGTCGGGAGTGGTGGCGTTGACGCCGCGCATGAGCACGCCCTGGTTGCGGACGTCGCGGACGCCGACGTCGAGGGCGGTCTGGGCGGCCTTGGCGACCAACGGGGTGAGCGACTGGGCGTGGTTGACGTGGGTGTGGATGGCGAGGTTGACGCCGCGGCGGGCGGCGGTGCGGCCGACTCGCTCCAGGCCTTCGACGACGTCGGGCTGCAGCCAGTGCTGGGGGAGGCCCATGAGGGCCTTGGTGGCGAGCCGGATGTCGCGGATGGTTTCGATCTCGAGCAGCCGCATCAGGTATGACTCGAGGTTCTTCCACGGCACGTTGGCTACGTCGCCGCCGGAGACGACGACGTCGCGGACGCCGGGGTGGGCCTTGAGGTAGGCGATGTGGGCGTCGTAGCGGTCGACGGGCTTGAGGGTGAGTTTGAGTTTGTCGACGGCGGGGGTGGAGTTGCCGACGAGGTCCATCCGGGTGCAGTGGCCGCAGTACTGCGGGCAGGTGGAGAGCAGTTCGGCGAGGACCTTGGTGGGGTAGCGGTGGGTGAGGCCTTCGGCGACCCACATGTCGTGCTCGTGGAGGCTGTCGCGGCTGGCGTAGGGGTGGGAGGGCCAGTCGGTGCGCCGGTCGGAGGCGACGGGGATCATGTAGCGGCGGATCGGGTCGGCGAGGAAGGCCTCGGTGGTCATGGGCGCGAACGGCACCATGGTGTTGAGCATTTGTGGGGGCACCAGCATGGACATGGTGGCCAGGGCCTTCTGGTCGGCCTCGAGGTCGGCGTAGAAGGTCTCGTCGACGAGGTCACCGAGGACGGTGCGCAGCTGCTTGATGTTCTTGACGCAGTTGACGCGCTGCCACTGGGCGTTCTCCCACTGTTCGCGGGTGACGTGGCGCCAGCCGGGGAAGCGGGTCCAGTCGGGTTCGACGAGTGGGCGGCGGCGGTATTCGTAGGGCTGTCCGGCGGTGGGGACCGCGGCCGGTGCGGGGTGGGGCGCTGGGATGGTCTCCACCGGTTGGGTCTGGGTCACGGCCCCTCCTGCTGGTCGGTGCGGGTGGATCAACGGTCACGAAGGCTACTGGAAAATATCCGGTGAAGAAATTAGTCTGCCGGAAGTTTTCCCGCGACGCGAGTCCTGGCCAGGGGCTTCGAGCGGCTGGACGGAGGAGGGTCGGCGTGACGTCACCGGTGGGACTGCACCGTGTCGTGGAACCCGCGGGGGTGCTGCCGCAGGCGGCCTGGCGGCTGGACGCCGATCCGCGGATCGCCTCGAACGAGGTGCGGATCCGGGTGGAGCGGCTGAACCTCGACGCGGCGAGCTTCCGGCAGCTGTCGGAGAAGCACGGCGGTGACGGGGAGAAGGTCCGCGCCGAGGTGCTGGAGATCATCTCGACCCGGGGGAAGATGCAGAATTCGGTCACCGGGTCGGGCGGCATGCTGATCGGCACGGTCGAGGAGGTGGGCCGGCGGTCCCCGCTGGGGCTCACGCCGGGTGACCGGGTGGCCACGCTGGTGTCGTTGACGCTGACGCCGCTGACGATCCTGGACGGGCTGGCCCGCTGGGACGGGCGCAGCGAGCAGGTGCCGTGCGACGGGTACGCGATCCTGTTCGCCCGGTCGATCGCGGCGGTGCTGCCGGCGGACCTGCACCCGGAGCTGTCGCTGGCGGTGCTGGACGTGTGCGGGGCGCCGGCGTTGACCGCGCGGGTGGTCGACGAGCAGGTGCAGCGCCGGCGGCGGGCCGGTGACGCCCGGCCGGTGCGGGTGGCGGTGATCGGCGGTGCCGGCAAGAGCGGGTCGCTGTCCCTTGCTGCGGCGCGGCGGGCGGGTGCCGGGCGGACGGTCGGGGTGGTGCCGGTGGTGGCGGAGCGGGACGCGCTGACGGCGGCCGGGCTGGCCGACGTGGTCGCGTTGGCCGACGCGCGGGACCCGGTGGGGTTGTCCACGGCGGTGACCACCGCGTTGGGTGCGCCGGCGGACGTGACCGTGGTGTGCGTGGACGTGCCTGGTTGTGAGCACGGGGCGGTGCTGGCCACCGAGGACGGCGGCACGGTGATCTTCTTCTCGATGGCGACGAGCTTCGCGGCGGCGGCGTTGGGTGCGGAGGGCCTGGCGGCGGACGTGACGATGCTGGTCGGCAACGGGTACGTGCCGGGGCACGCGGAGTTGGCGTTGGAGCTGCTGCGCGCCGAGCCGGGGGTGCGTCGTCTGTTCGAGGCGCGGTTGGCGGCAGACTGACACCATGACGAACCCCTCGACGTTGTACCGCGGCGGCGTGCTGCACTGTCCGGCCGATCCGAGCGCGACCGCCCTGCTGGTGCGGGACGGCCGGATCGCCTGGTTGGGGGCGGACGCGGACGCGCCGGCTGCCGACCGGGTGGTGGATCTGGCCGGTGCGCTGGTGACCCCGGCGTTCGTGGACGCCCACGTGCACGCCACCGACACCGGGTTGGCCCTGTCGGGCCTGGACCTGTCCGGGGTGCGGTCGGCGGGTGAGCTGCTGGACGCGGTGGCGGGGTTCGCGACGGGCCTGCCGGGTGACGCGGTGGTGCTGGGGCACGGCTGGGACGAGTCGTCCTGGGCGCAGCGGGCGTTGCCGGACGCGGCGGCGCTGGACCGGGCGGCCGGGGGGCGGCGGGTGTATCTGTCGCAGGCGTCGATCCATTCGGCGCTGGTGTCGCGGGCGTTGCTGGCGGCCTGCCCGGACGTGGTGGCCGCCGCCGGGTACGACCCGTCGGGCTGGTTGCGGCGTGACGCGCATCACGTGGTGCGGGCGGCGGCGTTCGCGTCGGTGACCCGGCCGCAGCGGGTCGCCGCGCAGCGGGCCGCGTTGGCGCACGCCGCGTCGCTGGGCATCGCCGCGGTGCACGAGTGCGGCGGCCCGGAGATCTCCGACGAGGAGGACTTCACCGGGCTGCTGGGCATCTCCGGCGCGGGGCTGCCCGAGGTGTACGGGTACTGGGGTGAGCTGCTGGGTGCGGCGCGGGCGCGGGAGTTGGGTGCGGTCGGGGCCGGTGGTGACCTGTTCGCCGACGGGGCGCTGGGGTCGCGGACGGCGCACGTGTCGCAGGCGTACCTGGACGGGGAGCCGGGCGGGTGCGGGCACGGGTATGTGAGCGCCGAGCAGGTGCGGGACCACCTGTTGGACTGCGCGGCGCACGGGCTGCAGGGTGGTTTCCACGCGATCGGCGACGCGGCGATCTCCACGGTCCTCGACGGGTTCGCGCAGGCGGCGGAGAAGTTGGGGGTGGATCGGCTGCGGCTGGCCCGGCACCGGGTGGAGCACGCGGAGATCATGAACAAGCGGTTGATCGCCGGGTTCGTGGAGTACGGGATCGTCGCGTCGATGCAGCCGGCGTTCGACCGGCTGTGGGGCGGCGCCGGCCGCATGTACGAGTCGCGGCTGGGGTTGTCGCGGTCGTTGGAGTCCAACCCGATGGGGGCGATGCACGCGGTCGGGGTGACGTTGGCGTTCGGGTCGGATTCGCCGGTGACGCCGCTGGACCCGTGGGGGTCGGTGCGGGCGGCGGCGGCGCACCACAACCCGGTGCAGCGGATGAGTGTGCGGGCGGCGTTCGCCGCGCACACCCGTGGCGGGTGGCGGGCGGTGCATCTGGACAACGAGGGTGTCCTGGCGCTGGGCGCGCCGGCGACGTTCGCGGTGTGGTCCTCCCCGGCCGGGGTGGACAGGGGTCTGCCGGTGTTGCAGGCCGAGGATCCGGAGCTGCGCGGCGCGGACGATCCGACGCCGCTGCCGGTGTGCCGGGCCACGGTGCTGCGCGGTGACCTGATCTATGAGGAAGGGTCTGCGTGAGCGAGGGAAGCATCGGGACGGGGGCGTGTCGCGCCGCCGTCGCGGAGCGAAGCGGAGTGGCGGCGTGAGCGGCAAGCTTGAGCTGGATCCGGCGCTGGTGGCGCGGGCGCGGGAGTTGGCGCGCCGCGCCGGGCAGCCGGTGGTGGAGTTCGCGCGTAGCCACACCACCGTGTCGGTGGAGCGGGCGGTGCTGCGGCTGGCCGGGGTGACCGGCGCGGACCCGGACGGGATCCCGTGGGTGAACCGGCTCGTCGACGCGGTCGTGGCTGATGTGGGGCTGGGGCACGGGGTGGCCGTGCCGGTGTTCGACGCCCTGGCGCGGGAGCAGATGACCGACGTGACGTTGCTGGCGCAGAAGGCCGCGGCGGGGTCGGTGCGGTTCACCCAGCCCACCGGCCGGGCGGCCACTGCGGCCCGCAGGGCCGCCCGCAAGGCGGTCGCGGCGGGCATCCGGAGCATCGACCGGCGCCGCGCGGAGCGGGACCGGCTGGTGCGGCGGTACGGGGATCCGAAGCAGCGGCCGTGGATCTATCTGATCGTGGCGACGGGCGACATCTACGAGGACATCCCGCAGGCGCAGGCCGCCGCGCGGGCGGGGGCGGACATCATCGCGGTGATCCGTTCGACGGGACAGTCGCTGCTGGACTACGTGCCCGAGGGGGCGACCCGGGAGGGGTTCGCGGGCACGTACGCCACGCAGGAGAACTTCCGGCTGATGCGGGCCGCCCTGGACGAGTCGTCGAAGGAGCTGGGCCGGTATGTGCGGTTGACGAACTACGCGTCGGGCCTGTGCATGCCGGAGATGGCGACCCTCGCCGGTCTGGAGCGGCTGGACATGATGCTCAACGACTCGATGTACGGGATCCTGTTCCGCGACATCAACCCGATCCGCACGTTCGTCGACCAGCGGTTCTCGCGGCAGGTGCACGCCCGCGCCGGGATCATCATCAACACCGGTGAGGACAACTACCTGACCACCGCCGACGCGGTCGACGAGGCGCACACGGTGACGGTGTCGCAGCTGCTCAACGAGTATTTCGCGCACGAGGCGGGGTTGGCCGACTGGCAGTTGGGGCTGGGGCACGCGTTCGAGATCAACCCGGATCTGCCGGAGTCGTTCCGGCTGGAGTTGGCGCACGCGCTGCTGGCCCGGGAGTTGTTCCCGGACGCGCCGTTGAAGTGGATGCCGCCGACGAAGCACATGACCGGGGACGTGTTCCGCGGCAACCTGCTCGACGGGTTCTTCAACCTGGTCGGCGCCATGACCGGGCAGGGGATCCTGCTGGTCGGCATGATGACCGAGGCGGTGGTGACGCCGTGGCTGTCCGACCGGGACATCGCCCTGCAGAACGTGCGGTATGTGCTGGGTGCCGCCGGTGGGCTGCACGAGGACTTCGTGCCCGCGCCGGGCGGGTTCATCCAGCAGCGTGCCCACCGGGTTCTCGGTGAGGCCGTCGACCTGCTCGACCGCATCGGCGACCAGTCGCTGCTCACGGCGATCGCCGAGGGCACGTTCGGGATCATGAAGCGGCCCGCGGACCGCGGCAAGGGCCTCGACGGGGTCGCGAAGCACGAGGCCGACTACTACAACCCGGCCACCGAGATCCTGGAAGGAGACCGTCCGTGACGGCCCCGGCGGAAAAGAAGATCGTCCGACCGTACGGGGACACCACCGGCGACGGCATGGTGCAGGTGTCGTTCACGCTGCCGGTGCCGCACGACAAGCGGGCCGAGGGCGCGGCGGTGCAGCTGGCCAACAAGATGGGCATCGACCCGGCGATGCTGGTGCACGCCAAGCAGATGGGCGACGAGTTCACCTTCTTCGTGGTGTACGGGCGGGTGAACCATCTGGTGGACCTGTCGCAGGTGCAGGTGGTGGAACGGGACTTCCCGCTGCTGTCGGCCAAGGAGGTCAACGCGGTGGTGAAGCAGAAGTTGCGGCGCAAGCTGTCGGTGGTGGGGGCGTGCATCGGCACGGACGCGCACACCGTCGGCATCGACGCGATCCTCAACGTCAAGGGCATCGCGGGGGAGAAGGGCCTGGAGTACTACCGGGAGTTGAAGGTCAGCAACCTGGGCGCGCAGGTCAGCGTTCCGGAGCTGGTGGAGGCGGCCCGGCGGGAGAAGGCCGACGCGGTGCTGGTGTCGCAGGTGGTGACGCAGCGTGACGCGCATCTGCACAACACGCGGGAGATGTCCGCGGCGTTCCGGGAGGCGATGCCGGCCGGGAAGCGGCCGCTGCTGATCGTCGGCGGGCCCCGCTTCGACGAGACGATGACCGGGGAACTGGGCGTCGACCGGATCTTCGGCCGCGGCACCACCCCCGGCGAGGTGGCCAGTTATCTGGTCCACGCCCTGATCACGAACAAGAAGGCGAGAGCATGAGCGATTCCCGCGTCGGTCTGACGGTGACGCATCGGCGGTACGTGCCGTACTCGCACGCCCACTACGCCGGGAACCTTGTCGACGGGGCGTACGCGCTGGGCCTGTTCGGGGACGTCGCCACCGAGGTGTGCATCCGCACCGACGGTGACGAGGGGCTGTTCGCCTCCTACTCCGATGTGCAGTTCAAGGCGCCGATGAAGGCCGGGGACGTGCTGGAGGTGGTGGCCACGGTGACCCGGGTGGGCACCCGCAGCCGCACCATCGACTTCGAGGCGCGGGTGGTGTGCCGGGGACGCCCCGACAGGAGCGAGTCCGCCGCCGAGGTCCTCGCCGAGCCGATCGTGGCGGTCACCGCGACCGGCACCGTGGTCGTCCCCGCGGCGGCGTGAACGCCGCCGTCTGCGCCGACGTCGGGTCCACGTACACCAAGGCCGCGGTGGTCGACCTCGACGACGGCCGGCTGGTCGCGGCGGCGTCCGCGCCGACCACCGTCGGCACGGACGTGCTGCACGGCCTGGACGCCGCCGTCGGCGCGGCCACCGCCCGCGCCGGGGTCCGGGACCTGCCCTGGTACGTGTGCTCGTCGGCCGGTGGTGGGCTGCGGCTGGCGGTCGTCGGCTACGAGCCGCTCGTCACCGCGCAGGCCGGCCGGCGGGTGGGGCTGTCGGCCGGGGCGAACGTGGTGCACGTGGCCGCCGGGCGGCTCGGCGCGGCCGAGCTGACCGCGTTGCGCGCCGCCCGTCCCGATGTGGTGCTGCTCGTCGGCGGCACCGACGGCGGTGACGTGGAGACGTTGACGCACAACGCGACCCGGCTGGCGAAGGCCCGCTTTCGGGTGCCGGTGGTCCTTGCCGGCAACGTCGAGGTCCGTGACGACCTGCATGCGCTGCTCGCCGCCGCGAAGGTGCCGGTGACCGTCGCCGACAACGTGCTGCCCCGCATCGGGGTGCTCGCCCCCGCGCCGGCGCGGGCGGCGATCCGGGAGGTGTTCCTGCGGCACGTGATCGGCGGGAAGAAGCTGTCCCGCGGTGGCCGGTTCGCCCGGCTGGTGCGGGCGGCCACGCCCGACGCGGTGCTGACCGGGGTGGAGGTCCTCGCCGACGCGCTCGGCGGGGATCTGGCCGTCGTTGACGTCGGCGGCGCCACCACCGACGTGTACTCGGTGCTCACCCCCGACGAGCGGGACAGCGGGCCGGGCCGGGAGGTCGCCGGCACCCTGTGGCGGGCCCGCACCGTGGAGGGGGACCTGGGCATGCGGTGGAGCGCCCCCGGTGTGGTCCGCGCCGCCGCCGAGGAACGTCTGCTCACCGGCGGGGAGGAGGAGCAGTTGGCCGCGGCGGCGGCGGTGCGGGCCGCCGATCCCGGGTTCCTGCCCGCCGACGACACCGGCCGGGCCGTCGACCGGCGCATCGCCGGGCTCGCCGCGACGGTGGCGTTGCGCCGGCACGCCCGCGGCGCGGCCACCGGGGAACGCGCCGGCCGGGACCTGCGCGACGTGAAGCTGATGGTCGGCTCCGGTGGGGTGCTGCGGCACGCGCCGGCCGGCGACGCGGCCGCGGTGCTGGCCGCGGTGCTCACCGACCACGCCGGCGGGTGGCCGCTGCCCCGGGCCGCCCGCGCGGTCGTCGACGTCGACTACGTCCTCGCGGCCGGTGGGCTCCTCGCCGCCGACCACCCGGTAGCGGCGGCCCGGCTGCTGCGCCGGCATCTGGGCGGAGACTGAGCCGCCACCCGGCACGGATCGAGACGCGCCGACGCGACACGCCGTGGCGCAACACACGACAGGCCGGGGTGGGTTGACAGCGGCGGGGGTGCACGCCGTACCGTCTTTGAGTCCTACCACGGGAAGCGGCTGTTGTTCGCTTCGTCCCTTCGTCCGCTGGCCGAGCGACCCGAGTGGTTGCGGCGGCCAGGTCCAGCGGGCGGGGGTCGGCGGGGCGGCGCGAACCGGCCGCGGTTACCGGTGTACGGGCAGGGTGAAAGGCACGGCCAGTAGACAACGGCCAGGCGGGGGCAGCCAGTCCGCGTCCGGTCGGTCCGAAGGTCGGCGCCGCTCATTCTCGCCCCACCGGCCGGGAAGGGCCTGGGAGCATCGGGGCGCGGCGCGAGCCGCGCCCCGATTTTCGTTGCGCCGTCACAGGTGGCGGCGGCGCCACTCGGACTGTTCCTGCTCGGTGGCGATCTGCTCCTGCAGCGCGACCTGCCGGACGTGGCGGCGCAGCGGGTCGCTGGTGCGCAGCCCGGCCAGCACCAGCGCGACGCAGGCCGCGGCGAGCACTGCCAGGCCGGCGACCGCCGGCAGGCGGCCCGCGGGCAGCAGCACGACGGCCAGCGCCACCACCGTCACGGTCGGCAGCAGCCGTACCCGGTGGCTGGCCCGCACCCACAGCGCCAGCAGGCCCACGATGTAGATGATCACGCCGGCGAACAGCACTCGGTTGTCCAGGCCGACCGCCCGCACCCGCCACGGGTCGACATGCGGGTCGGCGATCACGGCGAGGTAGCGTTTCAGGCCGAGGGCGAACAGGATGATCCCGACGACCAACGGCAGATGCAGATACGCGTAGACGTCCCGGGCGAAGGTCGCCCGTTCGTCGACGTCGCGGGTGCGGTGCAGCTTCTGTTCCAGGGCCGGCGCCAGGGTGTCGAAGTACATCCACCACAGCGCCGCGATGGTGGTGACGCCGAACACCGACGCCACGATCACCGCCCAGCTCAGCGGGAGGCCGACGGCCGGTTTGGGGCCCAGCCCCAGCGAGATGATCGACTCGCCGAGCGCGATGAGCAGGATCAGCGCGTACCGCTCCGCCCAGTGGGCGGCGGAAACCACTGCCAGGCCGACGCTGCGGACCTGGCCCCCGGCGGTGAACTCGATGACCACGGCGGCCGCCCACAGCGCCACCCGCAGCCAGGTCGGCCCGACCCCCGGCTGTTGCGGCAGCGCCCCGGCGACCACGATGAGCGTCACGCTGGCCAGCAGCGGCAGGCCGAAGCGCAGCGCCGCGTGGCCCGGGGCGTCGGCGCGGGTCAGCACCACCAGCACCTGCACCGCCCGGATGATCAGGTAGCAGGCGGCGAAGACGAGCGGGCCGGGTGGCCCACCGGGACGGCTGGTGAACGCCTGCGGCAGGCTCAGGTTGAGCACGAACAGGGCGACCACCGTCACCACACCGATCAGCGGCAGCACCCCCTGGTCGGTGCGGACCACGTTGCCGAGGGCGGCGAACGAGACCCAGCACCACCACAGCAGGGCCAGCACCACGAGCCCGGCGAGCAGCGTGCGCACGCTCAGGCTCGCCGCCAGCAGGACGGTGACGTTGAGGAACGACAGCACGAACACCAGGTCGTAGAACAACTCCAGGCGGGTGACGCCGGACCCCGGCGCGGCGGGCAGGATGCGACCCCGCCATCGGCCTGCGCTCATGCTGCCGAGTCTGGCAGCGCCGGCCGCCGCCGCGCGCCAAAGCCGCCGAACCCGGACGCGCGGCGGCCGGCCGGGCCGCCGTGCGCTGCCACCTCGACCTGGCCACCACTGCGCTGCCGTGTTTCACCCACGACGCCCCGGATCCTGCCTGGGCTGGCCCCGTTCACCGGGGCACGGGCCGGCGGCCGGGCCGGGCGGGTAGCCTTCGGCGCGTGATCGTGGTGAGGTGCCGGTGACGACGCTGGACCGGGAAGAGGTGCGTGCCCCGCAGGGGGCACACGAGGCGGCGGGGCCGCGTCCGCTGCCGCTGCGGGTGGCCGCGCCGCTGGCCGTCGCGGCCGGGCTGGCCCTGCTGGTGGCGTTCCCCCCGTACGGGGTGTGGCCGCTGGCGCCGGTCGGGGTGGCGCTGCTCGCGGCGGCGGCGCACCGGCGGCGGCTGCGTGCCGGTGCGGGGCTGGGTTTCCTCACCGGGCTGGCGCTGTTCGCGCCGCTGCTGGAGTGGACGAACCTGCACACCGGCGTCCTGCCGTGGATCCTGCTGTCCCTGCTGCAGGCCGGCTACCTGGCGCTGCTCGGCGCGGCCACCGCCTGGGTGTCCCCGCTGGTCGACCGGCACCGGGCGGCGTGGCCGCTGCTGACCGGGGTGCTGTGGGTGGGGCAGGAGGCGCTGCGGGACCGCACCCCGTTCGGCGGGTTCCCGTGGGGGCGGCTGGCGTTCAGCCAGGACACCTCCCCGCTGCTGCGGCTGGCCGCCCTCGGCGGCGCCCCGCTGGTCACCTGCGCCGTCGCGCTGGCCGGCGGGCTGCTGGTCACCGCCGCCTGGCGGGACTGGCGCCGGCCCGCCGGGCACTGGCGGCCCGTGGCGGGGCTCGCCGCCGCCCTGGCGGCTCTGCTGGCCGCCGGGTCGGCCGTCCCGGTCGGGGTGCGCGGGGGTGGCGACACCGTCACCGTCGCCATCGTGCAGGGCAACGTGCCCCGCCTCGGGCTGGACTTCAACGCCCAGCGGCAGGCTGTGCTCAACAACCACGTCGACGCGACCCTGCGACTGGCGCAGCAGGTCACCGCCGGTACGCAACGCCGCCCCGACCTGGTGGTGTGGCCGGAGAACTCCAGCGACATCGACCCGCTGCGCAACCCGGACGCCGCGGACCGCATCTCCCAGGCCGCCGACGCGATCGGCGCGCCGATCCTGATCGGTGCGGTGCTGCTCGGCCCCGACGCCGGGCAGGTCCGCAACGCCGGCCTGGTGTGGCGGCCCGGCACCGGTCCCGACCTCTGGCAGCTGTACGTCAAGCGGCATCCGGTGCCGTTCGCCGAGTACGTGCCGCTACGCAAGATCGCCCGGATGGTCAGCGATCAGGTCGACCGGGTCCGCGCCGACTTCGTGCCCGGCGCCGCCCCCGGCGTGCTCAACGCCGGGGCGGTCACCCTCGGCGACGTGATCTGCTTCGAGGTCGCCTACGACGGCCTTGTCCGGGACACCGTCACCGGCGGCGGGCAGCTGCTGGTGGTGCAGACCAACAACGCCACCTTCGACGAGGCGGAGGCCCGCCAGCAGTTGGCCATGGTGCGGCTTCGTGCCGTCGAGCACGGCCGTGCGGCGTTGATGGCCTCCACGGTCGGCGTGTCCGGGTTCGTTTCCCCCGACGGGCGGGTAGACGGGGCCACCGGGTTCAACACCGCGGCGGTGGTGGTCCGGCAGTTGCAGCTCGGGCACGGGCGTACCACGGCCACCCGGGCGGGGGTGTGGCCGGAGGTGGCTCTCGCGGCGCTGGCCGTGGCGGCGCTGGCCGGCGCGGCGGTGCTGCGCCGGCGGCGGGAGGTCACCCCCGGGTAGGACGAGGGAAGGGCGGTACGAGGTGGGCGTGGCAGCCGGGAAACGGACGGCCGGCCATCCCGGGGTGGGCCGGGTGCTGGTGGTCATCCCCACCTACAACGAGGCCGACAACGTCCGGACGATCGTCGCGCGGGTCCGCGAGGCCGCGCCGGCGGTGGACATCCTCGTCGCCGACGACAACAGCCCCGACGGCACCGGCGCGATCGCCGACAGGCTGTCCCGTTCCGACCCGCACGTGTACGTGCTGCACCGGCAGGGCAAGGACGGCCTCGGCGCGGCCTACCTGGCCGGTTTCGCCTGGGCCCGGCAGCGCGGCTACGACGCCGTGGTGGAGATGGACGCCGACGGCTCGCACGCCCCGGAGGACCTGCCGGCGCTGCTGGCCGCGGCCCGCGACGCCGACGTGGTGATCGGCTCCCGGTGGACCCGCGGCGCGCGGGTGCTGAACTGGCCGCTGCGGCGGCTGCTGCTGTCCCGCTGCGCCAACCTGTACACGCGGCTGGCGTTGGGCATGCCGGTCTCCGACGCCACCGGCGGCTACCGGGTGTACCGGACGACCGCGCTGGACGCCATCGACCTGGACTCGGTGTGCTCGCAGGGGTACGCGTTCCAGGTCGAGCTGTCCCGGCTGGCCCACCGGGCCGGGGTGCGGATCGTGGAGGTGCCGATCACGTTCGTCGAGCGGGAGCACGGCGACAGCAAGATGAGCCCGCTGATCATGGCGGAGGCGTTGTGGCGGATCACCAGCTGGGGGCTGCGGGACCGGCGTCCGTCGGTGCGTCGGGGCGCCCCCGCCGAGTTGGCGCGGTGGCCGTGAGCGCGGGCGTGTCATGCTGGAGGGGCGTGATGACACCCTGGCTTGTGAGGTGAGATGCGCCGAGGACTGAGGTACGTGCCGCCGGCCCTGCTGCTGCTCGCGGTGCTGGAGCTGACCGTGTTCGTCCTGGTGGGGCGGGGCGTCGGGTTCGGGGCGGCGTTGCTGCTGGTGTTCGCGGCGTCTCTGCTCGGCCTGGTGCTGCTGCGCCGGGAGGGGGTTCGGGCCTGGCGGGGTTTCCGGGCGGCTGTGGAGTCCGGGCAGCCGCCGGGGCGGCAGGTCACCGACGGGCTGGTGGGTCTGCTGGGGGCGTTGCTGCTGGCGTTGCCCGGCCTGCTCAGCGGCGCGGTGGGGCTGCTGTTGCTGGTGCCGCCGGTGCGGCGGCTGGCCCGGGTCGGGGTGCAACGTCTCGCCGAGGGCCGGGTGTCGTCGATGGTCGCCGGTGACCTGTTCGGGCCGCGCCGGGTCCGGGTGTACCGGGGCGCGCCGCAGCCACCGCCGGCCCCGCAGCAGCAGCCGCCGGTTGTCGAGCCGGGCCGGCCGATCGAGGGGGAGATCATCGAGCCGGGCCGGCCGTGACCGCCCAGACGTGACGAAGCGCCCCCGGGGTGATCCCCGGGGGCGCTTCGGTCGTTGGTGCGCTCAGGCGCGGCCGCGGCGGGTGCGGACCTCCTGGAGCCGCTCGGCGAGGATGTCCTCCAGTTCGGCGATGGAGCGCCGCTCGAGCAGCATGTCCCAGTGGGTACGCGGCGGCTTGGCCTTCTTCTGCTCCGGCTCGCTGCCGTCGACCAGCCGGGCGACGCTGCCGTCGAACTTGCACTCCCAGGTCGTCGGGACCTCGGCGTCGACGGCGAACGGCACCTCGAACTGGTGTCCCTTGGCGCAGAGGTACTCGCGGGTCTGGCGCGGCGCGAGCTCCGTGTTGCGGTCGGATTCGTAGCTGACCGCGCCCAGGCGGCTTCCGCGCAGCATGCGCTCGCCCATGATCGGCTTCCCCTCGTTCGTGGTGCTGGTCTTCTCGGTGTAACGGTCCCTGCCCGCCCGGCCATTCCCGCCCACGCGGAACCGGCCCGCATCGGTCGGGACCCTGCAAGGGTAGCCGGCCATGACAGGTGCCCGGCGGGGTCGTCCCCGGCCGGGTCGAATGGGTGGAGTGATTTGGCTGTCATTGGGGATGTTAGCCGCCGCAGGTGTGCGGGAGGTGACGATGACCAGTGACGCGCCGATAGACGCCCGACCGCCCGGGGGAAGGACGTTTTTCGGCCACCCCCGGGCGCTGTCGACGCTGTTCCTCACCGAGATGTGGGAGCGGTTCAGCTTCTACGGCATGCGGGCGATCCTGGTGCTGTACCTGACCGCGGCCGTCGCCGACGACGGCCTGGCCATCCCGGAAACCACCGCCAACGCCGTGTACGGCACCTACAACGCGATGGTCTACCTGATGGCGCTGCCCGGCGGTTGGGTCGCCGACCGGCTGCTCGGCGCCCGGCGCAGCGTGCTGTGGGGCGGCATCGTCATCGCCGCAGGCCACTACGTGATGGCGGTGCCGGCAAGGTGGAGCGTGTTCGCCGGCATGACCCTGATCGTGCTCGGCACGGGCCTGCTCAAACCGAACATCTCCACCATGGTCGGCGACCTGTACGACCGGGACTCCCCGCGCCGCGACGCCGGCTTCTCCATCTTCTACATGGGCATCAACCTGGGTGGGTTCATCGCGCCGCTGGTGACCGGTTTCCTCGGCGAGAAGATCAACTGGCATTTGGGGTTCGGTGCCGCCGCGATCGGGATGACCTTCGGTGTCCTGCAGTACGTGCTGGGCCGGCGGAACCTGGGGGAGGCCGGCGCGCGGCCGGTCGACCCGCTGCTCGGGGCCGACCGGCGGCGGACGCTGACCCGCATCGGCGTGGTCGTCGTGGTGGCGCTGGCGGTGCTGGCCGCACTCGCCGTGACCGGACTGTTCACCGTCAACACCGTGGTGAACCTGCTCACCGTGCTCACCGTGCTGGTGGCCATCGGCTACTTCGCCCGGATCCTCACCGACCGGGAGATCAGCCGGACCGAGCGCAGCCGGATGAAGGCGTACCTGTGGCTGTTCGTGTTCGCGGCCGCGTTCTGGCTGATCTACGACCAGGCCGGGTCGGTGCTGAACATCTTCGCCGCCGACAAGACCGACCGGTCCGTGCTCGGCTTCACGTTCCCGGCGTCCTGGCTGCAGTCGGTGAACCCGATCCTGATCATCATCGGGGCGCCGCTGGCTGCCTGGCTGTGGCTGAAGCTGGGGCACCGGGTGTCCACGCCGATGAAGTTCGCCGTCGGGCTGGTCCTCAACGGCCTGTCGTTCGTGCTGATGGCCGCCGCCGCCCGGGCCGCCGTCGGTGGCGAGCTGGTGTCGCCGTGGTGGCTGGTGGCCGTGTACGCCATCCAGGTCGCCGGTGAGCTGTCGCTGAGCCCGGTGGGCCTGTCCGCCACCACGAAGCTGGCCCCGGTCAAGTACGCCAGCCAGATGATGGGGCTGTGGTTCCTCGCCACGGCCGTGGGTGACGCGATCGGTGGCCAGGTGGCCCGGCTGGCGGGGACCTGGTCGGAGTCGACGTATTTCCTCACCTTCGGGCTCGCGTCGGTGGTGCTGGGGGTGAGCGCGGTGATGTTCACCCGGCACATCCGGCACCTGATGGCCGGGATCCACTGACGTGCGGGGGGTCAGGGTGCCGGGGTGGGTGGCAGCGGCAGCGGCAGGCCGGGCAGTCCGTCGATGCTGGTGGCGATGTGCGGCTTGCCGGCGAAGTAGGCGCTCAGGGACGCGTCGTCCTCCCGGGCGAACCGCCGGCCGTGCAGGTCGCGGTCCGCGTCGTAGGTCATCAGCGGGACCGCGTACCCGCAGGTGTCGCGGATCAGGTCGGCGCGGACCACGATGATCGCCCGCAGCCCGTGCACGCTGGCGTCGATGTCGGGGAAGTGGCGCAGCAGGTCCGCCCAGCGGGGATCGTCGCGGAACACCGGCTCGCCGCGTCCGTGCACCCGCACGATGTTCGGCGGGCCGGTGAACGCGCACCACATCAGCGTGATGCGGCCGTTCTCCCGCAGGTGGGCGATGGTCTCCGCGTTGCTGCCGGCGAAGTCGAGGTAGGCGACCGTGTGCTCGTCGAGCACGGCGAGGCAGCCGCGCAGGCCCTTCGGGGACAGGTTGACGGTGCCGTCGCCGGCCAGGGGGGCGGTGGCGGTGAAGAACATCGGCTGCGCCTCGATGAAGGTGCGCAGCCGACCGTCGATGCGCTCGTACGTCTTTCCCACACCCGCATCATCGCCGTCGCCGGGCTGTCGGCGCCGCCCCGTCCCAGCCCGTGATCAGGCGGACAGCCGCTCCCGCAGCCAGTCGGACAGGCCGGTCAGGGCGGGCGGGGCGATCTGGTGGCCGACCGGGTCGCGTCGGGCGGTGGCGGCCGCGCCGGACTCGCCGCGCAGGTACGCCCAGGTGCGGTCGAGCAGCTCGCGGGGGATGACGGTGTCGTGCTCGCCCTGGGCCACGAACACGGGCACCCCGGCCAGCCGGCCGGGCGTGGTGGGCACCCCGGCGTCGAACGGCAGGGTGCCGTGGAGGATCGCGGCGCCGGCGTACCGGGTCGGGTCGTCGAGCAGCAGGCCACCGGCGAACGCGGCGCCGCCGCTGAAACCGACCAGCGCCACCGGCCGGCCGGCGGGGGCCACCTCGTCGAGCCAGCCGCGGAACCAGCCCATGGCGGCGCGCAGCGACGCGGCGACCGGGCGGCCGACGCCCCGGTTGGCGAACCAGGCGTAGCCGCCGCCCTCGGCGATCGGCGCGCGGACCGCCGCGTACGCCGGGCCGGCGGGCAGGTGGCCGGCCAGGGAGAGGATCTCCTGCTCGTGGCTGCCGCGGCCGTGCAGCAGCACGACCAGCGGGGCCGCCGGGTCGGGGTTGCCGGCGGTGGCCGTCACCGGCGGCGGGAACGCCATGTGGTTGTGCATTCAACCAAAATACGTCAGGTGTCGCGGGCGCCGAGCCTCGCCAGGGCGCTAGCCAGGTCGCTGACCTGGTCGGCGAGCTGGGCGGCCCGCCGCTGCGCCGCGTCGCGGTCGGTCTCGGCGGCGCGCAGCCGTACCGTCAGCTCGGCCAGCCGAGCTTCGGCGGCGCCGGCGGCCTCCCGCGCGGCCGCCAGGTCCGCGGCGAGGGCGTCCCGCTCGTCGGCGCGGGCCGCCGCCTCCTGCCGCGCCGACTCGGCCGCCGCTACCGCCTCCGCCCGGGCGGCCTCGGCCTGCTGCGCGGCGGTCCGCGCCTGCTGCTCGCCCCGCCGCGCCTCGGCGGTCTCCGTGCCGGCCCGCTCGGCTGCCGCCCGGGCCGTCTCGGCGTCGACCCGGGACCGGTCCGCCTCGGCGGCCAGCCGCTCGGCGCGTGCCACCGCCTCCCCGGCCGAACGGGTGGCCCGCTCGGCGTCACCGCGGGCGGCGTCCCGCTCGGCGGTCAGGTCGGTGACCCGCCGCCGCTGGCCGTCGAGCTCGGTGCGCGTGGTGCGCAGCTCGTGGCGGGCGGCGTCGCGGTCCCGTTCGGCCTGCACCCGCAGCGCCTGCGCGGCGCTGGCCTGCCCGCGCGCCTCGTCCCGGGCCGCCTCGGCGTGCCGCGCCCCCGCCACGGCCTGGGCGGCCTCCGCCTCGGCCTGGTCGGCCCGCTGCCGGGCCGTGTCCCGTTCGGTGGCCGCCGTCTGGGCGTCCTGTCGGGCGCGGGCGGCGGCCGCGGCAGTGTCCTCGGCGTCGCGGCGGGCGTCGTCGCGTTCGGTGTGCGCGGCCGCGACCTGGGTGGCCGCCTCGGCACGGACCAGGGCGACCTGCCGCTCCACCCCGGCCGGGGACAGCTCGGCGTGCAGCGCCTCGGTGAGGCTCTCGACGATCTGGTCGAGCCGGTCCACCGCCTCCCAGGTGCGGGCCACCTGCCCGGGCAGGCCGGGAGCGTTGCGGTGGCGCATCCGGGAGTTTCGGGAAGCCCGCTGGCAGGCGCCGTCGTTGTCCCGGCAGTAGCGGAACGGGCGGCCGGCGCCGGCACGCTGCGGCACCTCCCGTCCACAGTGCGCGCAGGGGCGGGTGTCGGGGGTGGGGTGGGCGTCCATCGGGGCGAAGTGTAGTGACCGGTCCGGGCGGCCCGGCGGGCCGCGCCGGCGGCGGGTAGGTTGCCGGGCATGCCTGTCTCGCCGTACGTCGCGCGGCTGCGCCAGCACATCGGACACGACCTGCTCATGCTCTACGGGGTCAGCGCGGTGGTGACCGACGACGCCGGGCGGCTGCTGCTGGCCCGCCGCGGCGACAACGGCCGCTGGTCGCTGCCCGCCGGGATGGTCGACCCGGGTGAGCAGCCGGCCGAGGCGCTGCTGCGCGAGGTGTACGAGGAGACCGGTGTGCGGGTGGCGATCGACCGGATCGGCGGGGTGGCCACCCATCCGGTGCGCTACCCGAACGGCGACACCTGCGAGTACCTCAACGTGTGGTTCCGCTGCCGGGCGGTCGGCGGCGCCGCCACCGCCGACGGCGACGAGTCCGTCGCGGTCGGCTGGTTCGACCGGACCGACCTGCCGGAGCTGGACGACTGGAGCCTGCTGCGCATCGACACGGCGCTGCGCGAACAGGCGCGGGCCTGGTACGCCGCGCCGGGTGAGCGGCATCCGGGGCTCACCGGACCCGACAACCTCTGACCGTGCGGCGGCCGCGCGTGCCGGTCAGGGGGTGGCGACGGCGGCGCGGGACCGGTCCGCGGCGATGCGGACCGCGAGCCCGGCCAGCACGCTGCCCATCACGTACCGCTGCGCCCGCTCCCAGGCCGGCCGGCGGGTCAGGAACGACGACACCGTGCCGGCGGTGAGCACGATCAGCCCGTTGACCGTCAGCGCGATGCTGATCTGGGTCAGCCCCAGCAGCAGGCTCTGCACCGCCACGTGGCCGCGCGCCGGGTCGATGAACTGGGGCAGCAGCGACACGTACAGGATGGCGATCTTCGGGTTCAGCAGGTTGGTGACCAGGCCCATGGTGAACAGCCGCCGGGGGCGGTCCGGCGGCAGCGCCGTGGGCGTGAACGCCGACCGGCCGCCCGGGCGCAGCGTCCGCCAGGCCAGCCACAGCAGGTACGCCGCCCCGGCCAGCTTCACCGCCACGTACAGCGGCGGCACCAGCACGAACACCGTGGCGATCCCGGCGACCGCCGCGACCAGGTAGACCAGGAAGCCGGCGGCCACCCCGAGCAGCGAGATCAGCCCGGCCCGCCGGCCCTGGGCGACCGACCGGGACACCAGGTAGACCATGTTCGGGCCGGGCGTGAGCACCAGGCCCAACGCCACCAGGCCGATACCCACCAACGCTCCGGTAGTGACCATGACGCCCCCGTTCCGGTGAATCTGCCGATCACCCTACGCCTGGGCCGTCGCGCCCGGATCCGGTGGACACTGGCCGTCCCACCCGACGGGCGGGCGCAGCCGGGCTGCGTGACGTGGCTACGGAACCGGCGGCGGTCGGCGCACACCCCTTACGTCCGGCGGCTCAGGCGCCCAGGAGGCGATCGACCCGCTTCCGGCGGGCGGCACCGAGGCGCGAGAATGCGGGCATGTCCATGGTCCTGCGCGCCGACGCCACGGCCACCGCCCCCGCACTCGTGCTCCGACCGTGGCGCGCCGGCGACGCCGAGGCCCTGCTGGCGGCGTACCGGGACCCGGTGCTGCGCAGCTGGACCCGGTTTCCGGTCACCACCGCCGCGGACGCCCGGACGTTCCTGCGCCGGGCCCGCCAGGGCTGGGCGGCCGGCCGCCGGTTCAGCTTCGCCGTGCTGGAGCCGGAGCCGGACGGGGAGCGGCTGGTGGCGAACGTGGTGCTCAAGGAGATCACCCCCGGCCGCCCGTACGCCGAGGTCGGCTACTGGACCGCGGCGCCGGCCCGCGGTCGCGGGGTCGCGCCCCGCGCGGTCACCGCGGTGAGCGACTGGGCCTTCGCCCGCTTCGCCGCCGGCGGGCTGACCCACCTCGAGTTGCTGCACCAGGTGGACAACCTGGCCTCCTGCCGGGTGGCGGAGAAGAGCGGGTACGCCTTCCAGGAGGTGCTGCCCGCCCGGCCCCCGTTCCCCCGTGACGGGCACCGGCACGTGCGCTGGCACCGCTGACCCTGCTGGAGGCCGGGTGGGAATGGTCCGCCACCGCCTCGGCGCTGACCTCGCGGGGGAGCGGCGGCTACGGTGGGAGCGGGAGGTGACGGCGGTGACAACCAGCTGGGATGCGGCGGTCGAGGCGCAGATCCGCTCGGCCCAGGAGCGCGGCGAGTTCGACAACCTGCCCGGCGCCGGCAAGCCGATCCCCGGGCGGGGCCTGCCCTACGACGAGTCGTGGTGGATCAAGAGCTTCCTGGAGCGCGAGCGGATTCCGGGCGACCTGCTGCTGCCCACCCCGTTGCAGCTGCGCCGCCGGGTGGAGCGGCTGCCCGGCGAGGTGCGGGACCTGCCGACCGAGGAGTCGGTGCGGGCGGCGGTCACCGCCCTGAACCGGGAGATCGTGGACTTCCTGCGCGCGCCGAGCGGACCCCGGGTGGTGGTCCGCCCCGTCAACGTCGAGGAGACCGTCCGGGTCTGGCGGGAGGAACGCGCACGGGCCACCGCCGAGCGGATCGCGGCCGCCGCGACGGCGGACAGCGCCGGCGTCCCGGTCCGCGGGCAGCGCCGACGTTGGCGGCTGCCCTGGCGCCGCCGCTGACCCTGCCTCAGCCGAGTGCGGCCCGCCAGGTCCACGCGGTACGCCGCGGCCGGTCGCCGAGCCGTGCCCGGCCGGTCATCCAGAGCAGCACCGCGACAGGATCGCCGTTCGGCGCGTCCGGGAACAGCCGGCCCAGCACCCCGGCGCACAGCTGTGGTGGCGCCGACCAGTCCAGCCCGAGGCCGCCGGTGATGTCCCGGGTGTGCAGCAGGGTCTCGGCGACGCCCATCGCCGCGAAGCCGCCCGGATCGCACGGCCCCCAGTGCCAGGCGC
Organism: Micromonospora sp. NPDC047738; assembly: GCF_040642675.1. Classification (NCBI taxonomy): domain Bacteria; kingdom Bacillati; phylum Actinomycetota; class Actinomycetes; order Micromonosporales; family Micromonosporaceae; genus Micromonospora; species Micromonospora sp. NPDC047738. The sequence continues at coordinate 120,291 of NZ_JBEYSO010000009.1, read as the reverse complement.
GGCTGTCGGGGGCGGCGGTGTCGACGGCGGCGGCGAGCAGCCCGGCGCTCGCGGCGATCACGGTCAGCAGGTCGGCCGGGGTCGCGTCGGCGCGTACCCGCAGGTCGAGGGGGAGGTAGCCGTCGGCCGGCAGGCCGGTCAGCTGCGCCGCGTAGGCGAGCAGGTCGTGGGCGACGTGCGCCGCGGTCGTCCAGCAGGTCCACTCCAGGTCTGCTGCCGGCACGGTCCAGTCGCGGTCCACGGCGGGCCGCAGCACCCGGGTCATCTCGGCGGCGGCGCGGTGGACGTCCGCCGCGGTCATCCCCGTCATGTGTCCTGTGGGCACCACGGTGATCCTAGTTCCGCGGGGCGTCCTTGACGAACACGATCCCGTCGCTGCTGGCCAGGTGGGCCGGGTCCAGCGGGGCGTAACCGAACCAGGGGGACACCCGGGCAGCGGGCGTCACGTCGCCGAGGGCGTCGGCCAGTCGGCGGGCGTCGACGACGTATCGGTCCTGCGGTAGCGCGTACAGGAGCCCTTCGATGGTGTCCGGGGGTGGGGTCTGCACACCGTGGTGGCGGATCGTGCCGAGGGCCGTGGCCAGGACGGCGTACCCCTCACCCAGTTGGACGCTGACGATCGCGCCGGCGCTCCACCACTGCACCGGTCCCTGCCACATCTGCATCGTGCTCTTGTCCCGCTGCAGATGTGCGTTGTGGGCGTTCACCAGCGTCGGACCCCGCTCGGCGAGGGCGAGCAGGTTGGCGGCCATCATCGAATCCCGCACGCCGAGCAGCCATGCCATGCGCCTCGGCGCCGGGTCGGCCATCCAGAAGTGGTAGCGCAGCAGGCCGGTGGCGGTGCGCCCGTACAAGCGGGCCCGGTCCCAGTCGTCGGGTGAGGACGCCGCGATCAGGTGGGGCGTCTGCGCGTCGAGCAGGGCTACCAGGTCGTCGGCGAGCAGTCGCAGCTGGGTGGCCTCGGGCGTCTGCCCCACGGACTGGGACGGGTCCATCATGGCGGCGGGATTGGTCCACCGGTCGTCGGGGCCGAGCAGGCGGTCGAGCGTTTCCGCGGTGCAGGGGAGCAGGTCGGCGTCCACCCGGGCGGTGAGGTAGGAGTGGAGTGCGGTGAGGGCCTGGCGGGGGCTCGCGGCGCCGGTGATCTCCAGCGGGCCGTCGAAACCGGCGAAGCGCACCTGCTCGGAGGCGGGCCGGCCGTCGTTGTACGCGCGCATCCAGCGCACCAGCTCGCGGTTGGCCGCGAATTCGCCCCACTCGTGGCTGAAGCCGCGCTGCATGACCTCGTCGAGGGTGCCCGTGCCGGACGTGACGTAGTCGTCCACGACCAGGCCCATCATGCAGTCGCTCTCGATCGCGATTGTCCGGTAGCCCTCCTGCTCGACGAGTTGCCGGAAGAGATCGTTGCGCACCTCGAGCAGTACGTCCTCGCCGTGGGTGGGCTCACCCAGGGCAAGCAGCCGCGGCCGGGCCGGGAGCAGTCCCATGACGGTCGCGGCGTCAACGGCGTGGGCGGTGTCTGTGATGCCAGCAGTCATGCTGTCAACGGTATCGTTGAACCAACGGTTGAAACTTCTCCGCGATATTGGCAGGACAGTGAGGCGAAACCTTCAAGACGGAGGCCGGCTGAGGCCGATTGACCTGGCGCGCGGGCACGGCCTGTCCACGCAGGCGATCAGGAACTACGAGGCGGCGGGCATCCTGCCGGGCGCGGAACGCACCCCGCACGGCTACCGCACCTACACACGGCTGCACGCGAACGCCCTGCAGGCGTTCCTCGCCCTCGTACCGGGACACGGCCACCAGACGGCCACGTCGATCATGCAGGCGGTCAACCGGGACGCGACCGAGGACGCGCTTCGGCTCATCGACGAGAGCCATGCCCAGCTGCTCGACGACCGCCGCACTCTCCGGGCCGTCGAAGCCGCGCTGCACGACCTCAGTCCCGTACCGCCGGAACGCGGCGACACGTTCGTCGGCCCCCTGTCGAGAAGGCTCGGCATCCGCCCGGCCACCCTGCGCAAATGGGAACGCGCCGGCCTGGTCCAGCCGCGCCGCGACCCGCGGACCGGCTACCGGGTCTACCGCGCGGCCGACGTACGCGACGCCCTGCTGGCCCACCAGCTCAGACGAGGCGGCTACCTGCTGGAGCAGATCGCCCCGCTGATCGCCCAGGTCCGCTCCGCCGGAGGCGTCGCACCCCTGGAGTCGATGCTGCGTGACTGGCGCGCCCGCCTCTCGGCCCGTAGCCGCGCCATGCTCACCGGCGCCGCCGCACTGGATGCCTACCTCGGCTGCCGACCGGTCGGAGGCAGGCCGAATGCCGCACCCGCAGCGCCGGGCCCCCTGCGGCCGGCCGGATGATCCGTCGTGTCTCCGGTCCCACGCCCGCTGCTGTTAGAGTGGTGGCGGCGTTGATCGTTTGTTGAGGAGACCAGACATGGTGGTGGACGACGACATCTCCGGGTGATACCCGGACCCGACAGGCCACCGGCCCGGCGCGTGGAAGCGCCGCCGACGTGGCCTTGCTGTCGTCCCCTCTTTCCCTGTCTGCCCCGGGGCAGAAGTGTCTTCCCTGCCCCCTCATCACGAGGTCACCTCCATGTCCGACGTCTCCATCGTCTGCTCGAACCTGTCCTTCGCCTGGCCCGACGACACTCCCGTCTTCCAGGACCTGTCCTTCACCGTCGGCTCCGGCCGCACCGGCCTCGTCGCGCCCAACGGCACCGGCAAGAGCACGCTGCTCAAGCTCATCGCCGGTGAACTACGGCCCGACACCGGGTCGGTCTCCGTGACCGGCACCCTCGGCTACCTCCCGCAGAGCCTCCCCCTGACCGGCGACCTCACGGTCGCCGAGGTGCTGGGCGTCGCCGCGATCATCCAGGCCATCGACGCCGTGGAGTCCGGGGACGTCGACGAGAACCACTTCACCACCATCGGCGACGACTGGGACATCGAGGAACGCACCCGCGCCCAGCTCGACCGTCTCGGTCTGGCCGACCTCGCCCTGGACCGCAGCCTGAGCACCCTCAGCGGCGGCCAGGTCATCTCCCTCGGTCTCGCCGCCCAGTTGCTGAAGCGGCCCGACGTGCTGCTGCTCGACGAGCCCACCAACAACCTCGACCTCGACGCCCGGCACAAGCTCTACGACGTGCTGGAGGACTTCAACGGCTTGCTGCTCCTGGTCAGTCACGACCGCGCCCTGCTCGACCGCATGGAACGCATCGCCGAACTCGACCGCGGCGAACTGCGCTTCTACGGCGGCAACTTCACCGAGTACGAGGAGACCGTGCGGGCGGAGCAGGAAGCCGCCGAGAAGCACGTCCGCAACGCCGAGCAGGAGCTGAAGCGGGAGAAGCGGGAGATGCAGCAGGCCCGCGAGCGCGCCGAACGCCGGCAGAGCAACGCCGCCCGCAACCTGAAGAGCGCCGGCCTGCCCCGGATCTTCGCCGGCACCATGAAGCGGGGCGCGCAGGAGTCCGCGGGCCGGGCGGGCCAGATGCACGCCAACCGGGTCAGCGAGGCGAAGGCCCGGCTGGACGAGGCCGGGCGTGCGCTGCGCGAGGAACAGAGCATCACGCTGGCCCTGCCGGACACCGACGTGCCCGCCGGACGCACCCTGTTCCTCGGCGAGCAGCTCCGCGTCCGCCTCGGCGACCGGGACGTGTTCGCCGGCCAGGGCGTCGACCTGACCGTCCGAGGCCCGGAGCGCATCGCGCTGACCGGTCCCAACGGTGCCGGCAAGAGCACCCTGCTGCGCCTGATCAACGGCGACCTGACACCGCAGAGCGGCGAGATCAAGCGGGCCGACGGCCGCATCGCCTACCTCTCGCAGCGCCTCGACCTGCTGGACGTGGACCGTACGGTCGCCGAGAACTTCGCCGACTACGCCCCGGAGCGGCCGGAGGCCGAGCGGATGAACCTGCTCGCCCGCTTCCTCTTCCGGGGGCCCCGCGCCCATCTGCCCGTCGGGGTGCTCTCCGGAGGCGAGCGGCTGCGCGCCACGCTGGCCTGTGTGCTGTGCGCGGAACCAGCTCCGCACCTGCTGCTTCTGGACGAGCCGACGAACAACCTCGACTTGGTCAGCGCGGGCCAGTTGGAGAGCGCCCTGAACTCGTACCAGGGGGCCTTCGTGGTGGTCAGCCACGACGAACGGTTCCTGCGCGACATCGGCGTGAACCGGTGGCTGCGGCTGGCCGACGGCGTGCTGAAGGAGACGGGGGCCCCTGAGGTGTGAACCGCCGGCGTGTCGACCTGGCCCGTGTCCGAGGCATCCGCCCCGCGGGCCGCGCACCGATCACGTTGGACGGATCCCATGCCTCAGCCCGCTCTGCTCGCCCACGACCTCGTCCACACCCTCGGCGACCGACGGGTGCTCGACGGTGTCTCCCTGACCGCCTCGCCCGGGCACCGCATCGGGCTGATCGGGGAGAACGGCGTCGGCAAGTCGACCCTGCTACGCCTGCTGGCCGGGACGGACCAGCCCCACGCCGGCAGCGTCACGCGCCCACCCGACCTGGGCTTTCTCCAGCAGGAGATGCCCTACGACACCGACGCGACAATCGCCGACGTACTCGACGACGCCCTGCGCGAGGCCAGGGAGGACCTGGCCGAGCTGGACCGGCTCACCGATCAGCTCGCGCGGACCGCGCAGGACGCGCCCGAGTACCCCGGCCTGCTCGACGCGTACGGCGTCCGGCTCGAACAGGCCCAGGAACGGGAGGCCTGGGACGCCGACCGGCGGGCCGCGCTCGTGCTCGACGGCCTCGGCCTCGGCAGCGTCGGCCATGACCGGACGCTCGGGTCGCTGTCGGGCGGGCAGCGCGGCCGGCTCGCGCTGGCCGCGCTGCTGGTCCGGCGGCCCGCCGCGCTGCTGCTGGACGAACCGACCAACCATCTCGACGACCGTGCCGCCGGCTTCGTCGAGGAGCAACTGCGCACCCTGCCCGGGGTCGTCGTGGTGGCCAGCCACGACCGGGCCTTTCTGGACGCCGTGTGCACGGACCTGATCGACCTCGACCCCGCGATGCAGGGCCCGGTCCGCTACGGCGGCAACTACAGCGCCTACCTGGCCGAGAAACGTGCCGAGCGGGACCGCTGGGAGCGCCGCTGGGCCGAGGAACAGGAGGAACTGGCGGCGCTGCGGGTCTCTGCCGAGGTCACCGCGCACCGGGTCGCACCGGACCGGGGGCCGCGCGACAACGAGAAGATGGGCTACGGCCATCGCGCCGGCCGGGTGCAGAGCCAGATCTCCCGCCGGGTGCGCAACGCCATCCGCCGCCTGGAGGAGCTGGAGCGCTCCCAGGTCGGCGAGCCGCCGAAGCCCCTGCGGTTCGAGAGCACGGCACTCGCCGCACCCGCGGCGGAAGGCGATGGTCCGCTGGTGTCCCTGGCTGACGTACGGGTGCCGGGCCGGCTCGCACCGGTGAGTGCGCAGGTGTCGGCGACCGACCGTCTGCTGGTCACCGGGGGGAACGGGGCGGGCAAGTCGACCCTGCTGGCCGTGCTCGCCGGGCGGCTCACACCCGAGGGTGAGGTGCGGCGGCGGCGCGGGTTGACCGTGGGACTGCTCGCCCAGAACACCGTATTCGACCGGCCGGAGCGGTCCGTCCGGGCCACCTATGAGCTGGCGCTGGGCGCCGAGCGGGCCGAGGCGGTGCCGCTGGGCTCGCTGGGCCTGATGCACGAGGCGGACCTGGACAAGCCGGTCGGCCGGCTCTCGGTGGGGCAGCGCCGACGTCTCGCGCTGGCGCTGCTGGTGGCGCGACCGCCGCAGTTGCTGCTGCTCGACGAACCCACCAACCACCTGTCGCCGCGCCTGTGCGACGAGTTGGAGGCGGCGCTGGGCGGCGGCCCCGGCGCGATCGTGCTGGCCAGCCACGACCGCTGGCTGCGCAAGCGCTGGCAGGGGCGGGAGATCCGGCTCGGCTCCGACCACGAGCGCTTGGACAGTGCGGGTCACAAGCTGCTCGCCCGCGTAACGCCGCCACACCCGCAGGGAGCCGGCCGGAACGGATAGCAGAGTCTGCCCGGGTGTCCCGGATCGTTGTCGTGTCGGGTGTCGAGAATGTGGCGCTGGCTCCGTCCCAGGGACACGAGCGGCCACGACGGGCCGCGCGGGAAGAAGGAGGACACCATGAAGTACCTGCTGCTGAAGCACTACCGCGGCGCCCCGGCTCCGGTCAACGACGTGCCGATGGACCAGTGGACGCCGGAGGAGGTCGACGCGCACGTGCAGTTCATGCGCGACTTCGCTGCCCGCTTGGAGGGGACGGGTGAGTTCGTCGACGGACAGGCACTGTCGCCCGAGGGCGCGTTCGTGCGGTATGACGGCGAGGGGCGCCCACCGGTGACCGATGGTCCGTTCGCCGAGACCAAGGACCTCATCGCCGGCTGGATGGTCATCGACGTGGAGTCCTGGGACCGCGCGGTCCAGCTGGCGGGGGAGCTGTCCGCCGCTCCCGGGGCCGGCGGCGAGCCGATCCACGAGTGGCTCGAGGTGCGACCGTTTCTCACCGAGTTGCCCACGGTGACCGAGTGAACGAGTCGTTGCTGCGGGAACTCGTGCCCGCGGTGATCGGTGTCCTCGTCCGGCGCGGAGCTGACTTCGCGTCGGCCGAGGATGCCGTGCAGGAGGCCCTGATCCGGGCGCTGGACACCTGGCCGGATGATCCACCGCGCGATCCGAAGGCATGGCTCGTCGCCGTCGGGTGGCGCAGGTTCCTCGACGCCGCCCGTGCCGAGGCGTCGCGGCGGGGGCGGGAACTCGCCGTGGAGGTCGAGCCTCCCGCCGGTCCGGCGCCCGCCACCGACGACACGCTGCGGCTCTACTTTCTGTGTGCGCACCCCACCCTGCCGCCAGCCTCGGCCGTCGCCTTGACGCTGCGCGCGGTCGGTGGCCTGACCACGCGGCAGATCGCGGCGGCATACCTCGTTCCCGAGGCGACCATGGCGCAGCGGATCAGCCGGGCCAAGCGGCGGATCGCGGGGCTGCCGCTGGACCAGCCCGGCGATCTCGGGACGGTGCTACGGGTGCTCTACCTCGTCTTCAACGAGGGGTACGGCGGAAACGTCGACCTGGCGGCCGAGGCGATCCGCCTCACCCGCCAGCTCGTCGCCTTGACCGACGAGCCCGAGGTCGCGGGGCTGCTCGCGCTCATGCTGCTGCACCATGCGCGCCGCGCGTCCCGCACCGGCCCGGGAGGTCGGCTGGTGCCGCTCGGTGAGCAGGACCGATCGCGTTGGGACACCGGCCTGATCACCGAGGGGGTGACGATTCTGCAGGCCGCGCTGGCCCGCGACCGGCTGGGCGAATACCAGGCACAGGCCGCGATCGCCGCCCTGCACGCGGACGCCCGGAGCACCTCCGAGACGGACTGGGTGCAGATCGTGGAGTGGTACGACGAACTGCTGCTCCTCACCAACAGCCCGGTGGTGCGGCTCAACCGCGCAGTGGCCGTCGGGGAGGCCGACGGACCGCAGGCCGGCCTGGTGGCGCTGGCTCACGTGAACCCCGACCTGCCCCGTCACGCCGCGGTGACGGCATACCTGCACGAACGTGCCGGCGACCTCGAGCACGCCGCCGAACTTTATGCCGAGGCCTCCCGCGCCGCTACCAGCGTGCCGGAGCGCGACCACCTCACTCGAGAGGCCGCCCGGGTGCGGCAACTGCTGCGTCCGTGAGTGCGGCATGGGGGTTGAGGCACATCGGAACGGTAGCCGGCGGTGAGCCTTTCGAGGGCCTTGTGACCTCGAGTTGCTTGGTGCCAGAGCAGCGGTCGCGGCTTCGGGGAATGTAGCCGGGCGGGCCGGGTGCCCGCCCGGCTACATTCCCGCTAGTCCCCGGCCATCACGGTGAAGGTGAATCCGGCGCTCGTCGGACGGCGCAGCGGAATATCGCACTTGATCCGGCGCAGTGCCTCGTTCCTGCTGAGGCCGAGCCCTTGCGCGATGAGCCGTTCTGGGCGTACCGGTACCGGATCCTCGAAGACGACGTCCACCTGGACCGGCCACGCCTCGTCGAGCCAGGCCGACGGGGTGTCCAGCCGCCAGGCCCCTGTCCAGTCCAGGGTGAAGCGGTTGCGCCGGGCGAGCAGCGGATCCAACAGCCTGGACGCCACCAGTTCCGGATCGTTGACGCTGTAGCCGTGGAGCTCGGGCGGATCGAAGGATCTGACCGGCGCTCGCTCGTGCACCGTGAGCTTGCTCGTCCGATTGCAGGATACGCAGCGGACCAGCAGCCACACGTCCAGCAGCTTGCCGTTGGCGTTGACGCGGAACCTGCCCTCGCCGGTGGTGGCCGACTCCGACCGGCAGTCCACGCACTGCAACGACAGCAGAGGCAGCCTGGTCCGACGAACGACCCAGGGCAGCACGGTATGAGGTTGTGAAGACATGATCTTTCTAGACCTGATCTCTCTAGACCTGACACGAGGCCGATGACGCGCGGCCTCAAACGCTGTATGACCGGGCGCACAAGGGCAGCCCGGCGGACCGACGGGAGCGTCGGCTACAGGTGAGTGGAAGAAGGTGTCAGGTCTAAAGAGCAGGCGGGGTCACGCGGTTTTGTCCTCTGTCCTCATTGCGACGGGCCGCAGGCAACCTACGGGGACGCGGAACGACGGCTCAAACGGTTTTCCGAACGAAGCTTCCTCAGCGCTACCGGGACCCCTCAGTGGCAGACAGATAGCGGAGGTAGCCCGTCAGCAGCGCGGGCATCTGGTCGACGTGCGCTGCCAGGCGCGTGCTCTCGCTGGTGTGTGCGCTGAGGCCCTGACCGGCGGCGCGGATGAATCCCCGTCCATCGCGCATGACTCGGCGTTCGTTCACTCCGAGCGTCCGGTGACCCGGCGAGGGACGAGCAGATGGTTCCAGGCCCGGACCTGGGTGTGGTGGTCCGACCAGGCGTCCCACACCGAGCGAGCCCACTCAGCGGCCAGGGCCGCGTGCTGGCTGTGTGGCGCCGCGAGGAGGTGCCGGTGCGTCAGGACTCCATCGAGATCCGGTGTCGCCAGGGGCGTGAAGATGTCCGGATGATTCCGCATCATCTCCTGGTGCATGGTCGACCCTTCCGAGACCGGCTGCCCGCACTCGAGGTAGAGGTCCATGGTCATCAGGCACAGCGCGGTGGTCTGCACCCCGATCCGGGTGCTCGGGTCCGCATGCAGGCACGCGTAGGCATCGACGACATACTGCCTGTACGCCAGCAGGTCCGGCGCGTAGAACGCGGCCTGCACCGCCCCGGCCTCGGCCACGCACTCCCCGGCCGCAGCCCGGTTGGGCACGACCGGCAGGCCTCGGTCGGTGTGGGTCAGGCCGCATCCGGGGCAGGTGATCAGGCTCATGTCGTCTCCAAGGGCGCAACGCGTCGAGGGTCTGGACGTACGGTGGCGCGTCCGGGTCACGTGCTGCCCCGCCTGCCGCCGACGTTGACGTGCGCGTCCGGTGCCTCATCGGGCCTCCAACAGGGCGTCGGTCCACACCCGGTACGAGGCCCCCACAGCCACAACGTTCCATGGCAAGGAACGTAGAGCCGCCCGTCGCGTGAGGGTCAACCCCATCCATCCCCAACGGAGTCGGCGCGTTTGGTGGCACGTTCGTTGGCGGAGCCCTCCACCCACCGGCCCGGATTATCGGATTGTAGTTACCAGTAATCCATTAATAGAAACCGACAGATCCGGACAAGATGCTGCTACATCATAATGACAGTTCTTTGGCGTAATGAATGAGGCTGCTGTAAATCCGACCTCCCATCAGGGGTGCCGGCCTGGGCACGCCTGGCCGTTACAGGGCCGCCGATCAAGCCCAGGCCGACACGTGGTCAGGGTCTGGTGAGGATGACGAGTTGCTGGGTCGCCCGGGTCATCGCGACATAGCGGTCGACCGCGCCTTCGACGCCGTTGCCGAATCCCTCGGGGTCGACGAGGACGACCAGGTCGAACTCCAGCCCCTTCGACAGCTCCGGCGTCAGCGACCGGACGCGGGACGTCGCCCGGAACGCGGGATCGCCGATGACACACGCGATCCCGTCGGCGTGCGCGGCGAGCCAGGTGTCAAGGATCGAACCCAGATCCGAAACAGATCCGTGTACGACGGGGACGTCGCCGCTGCGGACGGAGGTCGGCACGTTGGCGTCCGGGAGCACGGCCCGGATGACCGGCTCGGCTTCCGCCATGACCTCTTTCGGCGTCCGGTAGTTGATGCTCAGCGAGGCCAGGTTGATCCGGTCGAACCCGATCCGCTCGAGCCGCTCCTGCCACGACTCCGTGAACCCGTGCCTGGCCTGGGCGCGGTCCCCGACGATGGTGAAGCTGCGGGACGGGCAGCGGAGCAGCAACATCTGCCACTCCGCGTCGGTCAGTTCCTGCGCCTCGTCGACGACGATGTGCGCGAACGGGCCGGCGAGCACATCCGGGTCGTGGGCGGGCGGCGGCGCGACGCCGTCGGCCAGGGCGTCCTGCAGGTCCCCTTGGTGCAGCATGGTCATCAGGCCCTCGCCGTCGTCGTACGCGGCGGAGGCGATCAGGTCGTCGACGACCTGGGCCATCTGCTCGCGTCCGACGGAGGCGGCGGCGTCATGCCGGCGCCGGCGCTCAGCGGCCTCCGCATCGCCGAGCCGCTGCCGCGCGGCGTCCAGCAACGGCAGGTCAGAAACCGTCCAGGCCTGGGCGTCCGCGCGCTGGAGCTTACGGATGTCGTCCGTGCTGAGCCAGGGGGCGCATCTGCGCAGGTAGGCGGGTACCGACCAGAGGTCTCCGACGACGTCGGCCGCGTCGAGCAGCGGCCACGCGCGGTGGAAGACCGCGCGCAGTTCCCGGTTCCGCTCCATCGACGCGCGGAACCGGGCCTCCGGCTCGTCGCCGTCGTACTTCTCGAGCAGGATCGTGAGCAGCGCGTCCCAGATCTGCTCGCGCGCCTCGTTGTGCGGCGTGCCCGGATCCGGCGCCTCGAACGCCTCCGCCCAGTCGTCGGCGCTCAGCCGGATCTCGGACCACTCGGTCGCGACCGTCATCCCCTTCGCGGGCGGCTCCTCGTAGAACCGTACGGCCGCCTCGATCGCCTTGACCATGTCGGCGGACGACTTCAGCGCGGCCACCTCCGGGTCGACCTCGATCCTGGCTGCGGCGCCCTCGGGGACGAGGTCCCGCAGTGTGCAGGTCTGCACGTCCTCCTCGCCGAGGCTGGGGAGGACGTCGGAGACGTACGCCAGGTAGGGCTGGTGCGGGCCGACGAACAGCACGCCGCCCCGGCGGTGACCGAGGCGAGGGTCGGAGTAGAGGAGGTACGCAGTGCGGTGCAGGGCGACGACGGTCTTCCCCGTACCGGGGCCGCCGTCGATGACGAGAGCGCCGGCGGATCCCGCGCGGATGATGGCGTCCTGGTCGGCCTGGATGGTGCCGAGCACGTCCCGCATCCGGGCCGACCGGTTGCCGCCCAGGCTGGCGATGAAGGCGGACTGGTCGTCGAGCGCGGCGTGCCCTTCGAACCCGTCCGGGGTGAACACCTCGTCCCAGTAGTCGGTGATCCGGCCGCGGGTCCAGCGATACCTGCGGCGGCTCGCCAGACCCATGGGGTTGGCGTGGGTCGCCGCGAAGAACGGCTCGGCCGCGGGGGACCGCCAGTCGACCAGCAGCCGGCGACCCGCGCCGTCCGTGAGGCCGAGTCGTCCGACGTACCCGGGCTCGGGGTCGTCCGCACTGACCATGCGGCCCAGGCACAGGTCCCGGCTGAAGCGGCGCAGGGCGCGCAGGCGAGCGGTCAGCCGGTGGATCGCCTGGTCCCGGTCCAGCGCCTGCCGGCCTTTGCCGCCGGGCGCCTTGAGTTCGGCATCGAGACGGCCGGACAGGTCGGCGATCGTCTGCTCAAGGCTCTCCGCGATGGCCGCGAAATGCTGCTCGTCGCCGGCGATGAGCGCCGGGTCGGCCTTGGGGGAGAGGTGGTCGGGAAGATCAAACGCGCTGGTGGTCAGCGGGGTCACGTCATCAGCTCCGATCTGAGGCCGCAGCCGTCGTCGTGGTGCCCGCGCAATACGTCGACGCACGCATTTCGCGGTTCCCATTTCGTCAAGTTCTGGCCTCGGCCGGCGATTCTGCGGCACGACCCGGGTCTTGCCGCAAGCCCCCCAGTGCGCTATATGTTGATAGTGGCAGGGAGTAGGTGCTCTCCCTGCTTTTCTGTTATCGCCCCCGGTGGATGGGCCATCTCCCCGCGAAGCGGCAGCATTCTGCGCGACGGCATCGCCAAGAGCGTCAGCGAGCGTTCTCCACCCAGCTGGGTGCAGGTCCGCTTGTCAATCCGTTGGGCGGCCGTAGCTGGCGCGGGCCTCCGCCACCTGGCGGGCTTGCCGGTCGCGCCACCGCTTCTGCGCATCGCTGTTGCAGCGCCGGCAGACCTTGCGATAGCGGCCGGTCCGGGGATCGATCTCGCGGTCGTGTCCGTTGCGGCACTGCGGTTGCTGTTTCCGGTTGCCACGGTTCTCGCCATGACCGACCTGACGCAGGTGGGTGGGCTCGATACAGTCCGGCACGCCGCAGACGTGGTGAACATCCAGCGCCGGGTCGTAGCCGCCGACGAAGACGACGAACGCGGCGATGTGTGCCCACGCCCGACCCGCCACCTTCTGATATACGCCGCGCTGGTTGCCGTAGCCGCGCACGACGAGGCAACCGTCTTCCGTGCGGGCTGAGCGGTCGCGCAGGTACGTCCGGAGCGTTTCCTCGGTGAAGTGGCGAGACAAGCCCTTGATCTGCGACAGCACGTCGTGAGGGTAGAGGGCTCCGCTGACTTCGGTCGCTCGCGCGTGAGTCGGCGTACTCAGGCGCTCACCGGGTCGAGCGGGCGCGCAGGATCTCCGCACCCTCGCCGGCCAACTCGGGCAGGACGACCAGTCGCCCGGTGAGGGCCAGCAACAACGCCTCCACCGTGCCGCGGACCTCCGGCCCGTCACCCCGGGCCCAGTCCAGGTCGGTGGCCGCGAACCGCAGCCCGGCCCGGAGCCGGCGCGGCCCGAACGCCACCGACCGGCGGCTGACCAGGAAGTCGAGCGAGGTCCGGGCGTGATCCGGGTCGAGCTCGGGCGGCAGGCCGAGTGGGCGGCGTACGTCCTGGCCATGCACCTGCAGGTCGGTGAGCTGGCCGAAGAGGCCGACCACGGGCGGCTTGAACGGGTTGCGTTCGTTGCGGCGCAGCTCGGCCACCACTTCGGCGGTCGGCCGCCGGGCGATCCTGCGGGCCAACTCGGCGTTGGCCCGGTGCAGGTTGAAGCGGCTACGCAGGATCAGCGGCAGGAACCAGCGGGGAGGCGTGGCGAACGGGGCGATCAGGTGGCCGGCCACCTCCTTGACCGTCCACTCTCCGCAGAGGCTGGGCGTGTCCAACTGTTCCGGCGTCAGCGAGTCGATCAGGTCGGCGAACCGGCGTCGTTCCGCCGCGACCATGTCCAGAAGAGCCACCCCGGCGACGCTACCGGCACACCGCACCGCACGCCGCCCCGGTGTCCGGCCGCCCAACCTTCAAGCCAGGTCGGGTTTGAACGTGCGCCGGGGCGGCCTCGCGCCGCGAGGCCGCCCCGGGACTGCACCCTCACCGCTCGGTGCGGTCTTCGATCTCGGTACCGGACTCCTCGGGCAGGGCACCGATCGCCTGCTCGGCGGCACGGCCGCCGGTGCTCTCGTCACCCAGGTTGAGGTCGCTGCGGGGCATGCCCTCCACCCCGGCGGCGATGCCGGTGCCGTCCGTTGGGCCGGCGGTGCGGGAATCACCGGTACGGCCCCGCGCCACACCGCGTTCGTCCAGGCGCTGGTGCGCGGTCTCGCCCCCCAGGTGATCGGCTCGGGACTTCGCCACGCGCTTGATGTCGTCGCTCATGTCGCCTCCCGTGTGCTGGCTGTCGAGCTGGCCGGCGGTGCCGGTCAGCGGCCGATGGCCGGCCGACCCGGGCCGGGCGGGCCCGGTCGTGGCGCCGCCGTCTGGGCAGCCGGACCACCCGAGGACTCGCGGCGACCCACCCCCTGGCCGTGGTGTATGCCCTCGTCCGTGCCCGGATCGCCGGGATCGGCCAGGCTGGTGTCGATCGGCCCGCCGGTCGGTTCGGACAGGCCGGCCCGGCGCAGCGCGGTGACGAGCTCGTCGTGTGACATCCGCTCGCCACCCGGGATCCCGGCGGCGTACGCGATGGCGCGCAGCGTCGCCAGGTCCTCATCCACGAAAGATTCGGCCATGCCGGTGCCTTCCCGGGGCTCGGGCCGGGAAACCCGCCGCCGCCGGTTTGTCGCCGTATCGCGTGCCCGGCCCGGTCAGCCGGCCGGCGCGGGGCCGGTCGAGTCGCGGACGACCAGGGTGTGGCCGGTGGGCCGGCGGCGGGGGCGGGTCGACCTGGGCTTGAGGGCGAGGGTGAGGGCCATCCGTCCCATTTCGGTCATCGGCAGGCGTACCGTGGTGAGGCTCGGGGCGAGGTCGGCGGCGACCGACACGTCGTCGAAGCCGACCACCGACATTCGTTCGGGCACCGGGATGCGCCGGGCCCGCAGGATGGACAGCACGCCGATCGCCATCGCGTCGTTGAGCGCGATGATCGCGGTGCTGTCCGGATGCTGGTGCAGGATCCGCTCGGCGGCCACCCGGCCACCGTCGCGGGTGAAGTCGGAGTGCACGACGGGCAGTTCGTCGAGCGAGAGCCCGTGCGCGGACAGCGCGGCGGCGACCCCGGCGAGCCGGTCGGCCACCGTGGTCAGTCCCGGCGTGCCGGCGGCCACGGCGATCCGCCGGTGGCCGAGTCCCAGCAGGTGTGCGCCGATCGCCCGGCCGCCGGCCTCGTTGTCGGGTGCGACGGCGTCGACGCCGAGGGCGTGCCGGCCGATGACGGCGACCCGGCCGCCGGCGCGCTGGAACGCGGCGAGTTCGGTGCGCGCCTCGCCCTCCACGCGCGGGTCGTCGTAGCCGGACCCGGCGATCAGGATGATGCCCACCTGCTGAGCGATGAGGTGCCGCAGCTGGCGCAGCTCATTCTCGGGGTCGCGGCCGGAGTGGGCGATCTGGACCAGCAGCCCCTCCTCGGCGGCGACCTCGACGACCCCGCTGGCGATCTCCGAGAAGTAGGGGTCGTCGATCTGGTGGACGATCAGGCCGACCGTGGAGCTGGCACCGCCGGCGAGGGTGCGGGCGTACGGGTTGGCGACGTAGCCGAGCTCGCGGGAGACCTGCCGGACCCGGTCGGCGACCTCCTCGCTGACGCCCTCGCGGCCGGCCAGGGCGCGGGAGGCGGTCGCCAGCGATACGCCGGCGCGTTCCGCCACGTCGACGAGGCGTAGCCGCGCACCGGGTTTGGGCATCCACGAACTCCTGACGTCACATTGATCCGCACCGGGCTCTTGCCTGTGGCGTAAGGCACAGCATAGAGTACGAAAGCGCTTTCGTAAGCGCTTTCGTACGTGCGGCACCGCCACTGCCCGACCGCCGTCCGGCGAGCGTCACCTCGCCCGGCCAGCGGCCCGGGCGGCCCTCAGTCCTGTCCAGACGTACCTCCAACTTCAGCGACCGGAGTACGGTCCCGCGCCTCACGTAAGCGCTTTCGTCAGCGACCACCACGCACCGACGAACGGAGCACCGTCCAATGAGAAGAAGCAGAAGGGCAGCCATCGCGGCCACCGCCCTGCTGGGCCTGGCCCTGACCGCCAGCGCGAGCCCCGCCCAGGCCGACCGGCCCGGCCCGCACGACGTCCACCCCGCCCTGTGGTCGCATCTGGTCGCGTTCTACGACTTCGACCACCCGATGCCCGGCGACGCCGCGCTCGAACGGGACCTCGGCCGCTCGAGCACCGAGATCGAACTGGTCAACGGCGGCGCGGACATGCGGGTGCCCGACCAGGCGTACAAGAACAGCGGCAACGCGTTGCAGACCCGGCAGGTCAACCCGGAGGCCGCCGGCAACGACGACTGGAAGGCCGGCACCTGGTCGTCCAGCGGCGTACGGACGCTGCGCGCGTTCAGCGGCGCCGAGGGTACGACGGTGATGGGCTGGTTCAAGCGGGAGATGGACGGCCCGGCACCGAACTCCACCACCGCCAACCCCACCGACCGGTACAACGCGATCGGCCTGGCCGGCGTGCTGACCGGCGACTCCGACGGGCACGGTGTGCGGGCCCTGCTCGAGCTGATCGACGTCAACGGCGAGCTGCGCCTGGTCGCGCTCGGCCGGCGCCTCGACGGCGGATCCTCGCAGACGTTCGCGGCGAGTGAGGACTGGCGCACCCTGCTGCCGAAGGGGGAGTGGGTGCACCTCGCCGCCACCTACGACTTCACCACCGGCACCATGGCGCTCTACCGCAACGGCGAGCCGGTCGACGGCTTCTACACCGTCGCCGGTGACCCGTGGAAGGTGTCCGGGCCCGGCCCGCACGTCACCAGCGCCACCGACCCGCGCGGCATCAAGATCGGCGGGAGCTTCCCGCAGAACAACCTCGAGCGCAACCCGTGCGACTGCCGCATGGACGGGCTCATGTTCCTCGACAGCGTGATCCCGGCGAGCGACATCGCCAAGCAGTACCGCTACATGGCCCGCTGACCGTTCCTCGGTCCGTCCCACCGAGAAGGAGAACCCGCGTGTTCATTCGCGCTGGCAGCACCGGCAGGCTCCGCAGAGCCGCCCTCACCGCCGGGGTCACTGCCGCCACCCTCGTCCTGTCCACCCTGGTCGCCGGACCCGCCCGGGCCGCCGGCGCCGTCTACGACCCGATCCCCGAATCGCCGATCCAGTCCCAGCTGGGGCTGGTGCTGGAGGAGTACGCCAGCTTCCCGCAGTCGAACCCGAACCCGGCCCCCGTCGACCAGCGGCTGGTCCGCAAGGCCCGGATCAACACCATCAACGAACTGCCCGACGGCTCCGGCCGTCGCGCCGTGCCGGACCTCAACGGCAACCTCTACTTCGTCGAGAACGGCGTGCCGCACGTCTACCTCGACGTGGCCGCGACCTTCGCGCCGCAGTTCTTCTCCGGCCGTGGCCTCGGCCAGGGCTTCGGGTACGTCGCGTTCCACCCGGACTTCGCGCGCAACGGCCGCTTCTACACCATCCACACCGAGCAGGCCTCGCTCGCCACCCGGACCCCGGACTACGCCCAGCCGAACACCATCTACCAGGGCGTCATCACCGAGTGGACGGCCACCGACCCGGCCGCCGACACCTTCTCCGGCACCCACCGCGAGCTGCTGCGCATCGGCTTCGGCGGCCAGATCCACGGCATCCAGGAGATCAACTTCAACCCGACCGCGAAGCCGGACGACGCGGACTACGGCATGCTCTACCTCGCGGTCGGTGACGGCGGGCAGGGCTACCGCAACGGCGACCCGCAGAACATGGGCATGCCGCACGGCAAGCTGCTGCGGATCGACCCGCAGGGCACCAACGCGCCCAACGGCCGGTACGGGATCCCGGCCGACAACCCGCTCGTCGGTCGGGACGGCGCACTCGGCGAGATCTACGCGGTGGGCTTCCGCGACCCGCACCGGTTCAGCTGGGACCGGGCCACCGGCCGGATGTTCCTCGGCCACATCGGCGAGCACGCCATCGAGTCGATCTACGAGGTTCGGGCCGGGGACAACTTCGGCTGGAGCGAGCGCGAGGGCTCGTGGGTCTTCGACAAGACCGCGACCAAGCCCTGCGACAAGCTCTACCCGCTGCCGGCCGACGACGCGAAGTACGGCTACACGTACCCGGTCGCCGCGTACGACCACAACCCGGCCCCGGGCTGGAACTGCACCTCCGACGTGGGCGTCGCGGTGGCGGGCGGCTTCGTCTACCGCGGTCACACCCTGCCGGCCCTGATCGGCAAGTACGTCTTCGGTGACCTCGTCGACGGCCAGATCCTCTACACCCAGGCGGACGAGATGCGCCGCGGCGAGGGTCTCGCCCCGATCCACCGGCTCGCCCTCTACACCACCGCCGGCGACCTGGTACGCATGCGGGACCTGTCCAGCCCGGGTGCGCCCGGCGACCCGAACCGGGTCGACCTGCGCTTCGGTACCGACGCGGCCGGCGAGCTCTACATCGTGGCCAAGGCCAACGGGAAGATCTGGAAGGTGGTCGGCACCAAGAAGGTGGCGAAGGGCGACGTGGGCAAGACCAAGGTCGTCCACACCGGCGGCGCCGAGAACTGGACCCCGGTGACCCCGTCGAAGTGGCAGTTCGACGGCGACCAGGTGATCCTCGCCGAGGCCGGCGTGAGCCGCCCCGGCCCGCGCCGCCCGTTCGAGTACGCCCTCCTCAACAAGGGCCCGTCGGCCTGGTCGTCGGTGCAGATCGACGCCCGGGTACGCCTCGACACGCCCGTGGAGGTCAGCAACCGGGACATCATCATCGTCTTCGGCTGGCAGTCGGACACGCAGTACTACTACGCGCACCTGTCGACCGACAACACGATCTACCCGCACAACGGCATCTTCAAGGTCAACAACGCCGACCGGGAACGCATCGACCACCAGTGGAACGGCCGCTCCCGCGGCGCCAACCCGGCGATCACCGACGCCGACTGGCACAAGGTGCGGGTCGTGCACCTGCCCGCCACCGGTGAGATCGCCGTCTACGTCGACAACGCCAAGGACCCGCTGCTGACCGCGAAGGACACCACCTTCGGCTCCGGTCGGGTGGGCTTCGGCTCGTTCGACAACATCGGCCGTACCCGTCTCTTCACGGTCACCGGTACGCCGGCGGCCTGACCAACGCACAGCCCGGGGGGCGGCGGCGCATCCGACAGCCAGCACCTCTACGGGAACGCGGCCGACCTGACCTCGCGTACCTCGTCGCTGTGCCGGATCGCCCG